>NZ_JAGYGS010000015.1:0-62015 GCF_018991185.1 Lactiplantibacillus sp. 7.2.4 | reverse complement strand
AAGAATTTCGCTCATCGCTTTAAGCCATTTTTTAAGTAACCTTCTGAATTTTACCGCGAGTATGACGATAATGTGGCGAAAAGATGATGAAAGTGTTAACTTGTTATACTATGTTACTTTATGACAAAATTGGCGCAAACCGTAATCTGTTGTTTATTGCTTTGCAATCTGGAGACAGTATACTAATCACCATTCAATGAAACGTCAGACAGCAATTTTATAGGAGTGACTTTATTATCATGAAAATGAAAAATGCGCTATTAACTTCATTAGCAGCGACTGGCCTCTTAGCCCTCGGTACGACCGTCGCTAACGCTGATACAGTCGTCGTCAAAGCTGGCGATACCGTCAGTGCGTTGGCCTTGACGCATCATACGACCATCAAGGCGATTCAAAAAGCGAACCATCTAAAAGACGTCAACTTAATCTACATTGGCGACAAACTAGAAATCAACGGCAAACATCAGACCGCAACTGCAAAATTACCAAGCAGCGCTGCTAGTTCAGCGGCAACCAGCACCACGAGTACCGCTTCGAGTGCTAGTTCTGCCGCCCACTCCAGCACCGCACAGTCTTCATCAAGTACCAGCAGTGCTGCGGTAAGTGCTTCGACGACGGCAACCAGCACCGCTAGCGCTGCATCAAGCTCAGCCGCAACCAGTAGTGCTTCCAGCTCGGCATCTAGCGCAGCCACGAGTAGCAGTACGACTGCTTCAAGTAGCCAAGCTTCCAACGCCAGTTCAAGTGCTACTTCCAGTTCAGCGACATCGAGTGCAGCATCGTCGAGTTCAACGTCAAGTGCCGCTAGCGAATCTAGTTCCACAGCAACTTCCGCTTCAATGACGAAGTTGAGTAACACCACCGCAACTAGTTCGTCAGCAACGAGCACGGCCAGCGCCGCATCAAGTAGCGCGACTTCTTCAAGCACGGCGGCATCCAGCGCAGCCACGAGTAGCAGTACGACTGCGACCAGCAGTTCATCGACGACAACCTCATCTTCTTCATCGTCGACGAGCACTTCAAGTAGTCTGAAGCAGCCGCGAAAGCTTGGATTGCGAACAAAGAATCTGGCGGCTCATACACGGCCTCAAATGGGAATTACTATGGTAAGTATCAACTTTCCAAGTCCCTACTAAACGGTGATTACTCTGCATCCAACCAAGAAAAGGTCGCTGACGAATATGTCGCTTCCCGTTATGGTTCATGGGTTGCTGCCAAGGCATTCTGGGAAGCCAACGGTTATTACTAAACAAAATCTTGCACAACTGAACATACAATCAGCGCGACACCTCTTTGGGGGTGGCGCGTTTTTTGTATGTTCAGTTGTGCGTGTTTCGCCCTTGCTTGTTCAGTTCGGGCTGGAAGCGACCTTGTTTTTCCAAAATGACGAAGCGCGCTTAAGCTTCCTATTTCAACGATTTTAGGGACTAACGATTGCAAATCAGCGGCATTGTAAGTGTTAATCTGTTACACTATATACTAATCACGTTATCGGTTCCTTTTGTTATGGCAATCGTTCAAGTCTGAAAATTAATTATTAAAGGGGTAAATCGCCCTTAACGAACCGCTTACATGATGGTACACTTTAAAAGAAGTCTATTCTAAGTTTGGGAGTGAACAAAGTCTATGAAAATCAAACACCTCTTATTATCCTCATTAGCAACAACTGGGGCGATCGCGCTAGGCGCCACTGCTGCCAAAGCGGATACGGTGACTGTCAAAGCCGGTGATACGGTCAGTGAGATTGCTGATACCCACAAAACCACGGTTGCAGCCGTCCAAAAGTTGAACCACTTGAAGAACGTCAACTTAATTTACGTTGGCGACAAACTCAAAGTGAACAAGCACCAATCCGTCAAAGTCGTTCGTCCAACGACCACGACTGCAACTCAGGCAACCACAACGAACGCCACCAGTAACGCAACTTCTGCCTCTGTCGCAAGCTCGACGACCACTGCCAGTCAGGCTAGTGTCAGTTCAGTAAGCAATGCAGCCAGCCAAAGCAGTACCAGCCAAGTTAGCGCTAGTTCAGTAAGCAATGCAACTAGCCAAAGCAGTACCAGCCAAGCCAGTGCTAGTTCGGTTACCAGCGCAACTAGCCAAAGCAGTACCAGTCAAGCTAGTGCTAGTTCTGTAAGCAATGCAACTAGCCAAAGCAGTACCAGCCAAGCTAGCGCTAGTTCCGTAAGCAATGCAACTAGCCAAAGTTCAACGACGACGACGCATGCCGTTGCAACCAGTGCGGCTACTAGCCAATCAGCTACGTCTAGTGCAGCCAGTTCAAGCACAGCTAGTTCTAGTGCGGCTAGTTCCAGCAGCAGTGCCGCAACGACGGCCAGCTCAAGTAGTACCGCTACAACCAGCAGTACTTCGACCAGTAGCACCGCGGAAGCCGCAGCGAAAGCTTGGATTGCTGCTCGCGAATCTGGCGGTTCATACACCGCAACGAACGGTATTTACTATGGTAAGTATCAATTAGGCAAATCAATGCTGAACGGTGATTACTCCGCTGCTAATCAGGAAGCCACTGCAGATGCTTACGTTGCCGCCCGTTATGGATCATGGGTCGCTGCCAAAGCATTCTGGCAAGCTAACGGTTGGTACTAATCCTTATTTGAATTTGAATATTGCCATCATTAACGATGCGCCAACCGATTCTGAACCGCCACTATCGTCATTCATCTGAATGTCAGTAGTGGCGGTTTTGCTTAGTGAAGCTGGCTTGTTGATCATGTTTTAAACGTACTGGCAAACTTGCTCCTATTATCCAGGATTCAGCTAAAATTCAATTGCCCTCACCCTTTACCAAATTCTGTTATACTAGCGCTATCAACTATGAAAACGAGGTTTATGCTCATGCAATTAATTCTGACAAACACCACTATTGACCAGCATACCTATTGGCTAGGTTCGACTGATCAGGGGCTCGCATTTGTCGGTAGTCGTGACGGTTCGCGCGACGAATGGCAGTCGTTTTTCCCAACCGCCGAAGCCGTCTATCGTCCTGATGCCAATCAGTCAGCCGCCCAGGAATTGGCCGCTTATCTCAGCGGTAAACGGCAACGATTTGATGTTCCGCTCGATCAAAGTACCGGAACAGCCCTGCAGCAAGCTGTCTGGCAAGCACTGACTACGATTCCATACGGCCACACGATGACTTACACGCAACTTGCTAACATGATTGACCGTCCCACTGCCATCCGGGCCGTCGCATCGGCGGTGGGCCGCAACCCACTATTAATCGTCGTTCCTTGCCATCGCGTTTGTCGCAAGGATGGCCAGCTGGGCGGCTATCGTGGTGGCTTGCCAATGAAACGCGCGCTGCTGGAACTTGAGTCACAGGTTAGTGCTTGCAACAACTAGTTAACTATGACATGATTGAATCAATCTAATGATTTAGGGGGGCAACACATGTTATCCATCACACATATCCATAAACGCTTTGGCGATGTTCAAGCGTTAAACGACGTGACGTTCGATGTCCATGACGGGGAAATCGTGGGTCTGATTGGTCAAAACGGGGCTGGAAAATCCACCACTTTTCATAGTATTTTGAATTTTCTAGCTTTCGAGGGGCAGATTACTTGGAATGGTCAGCCACTGACGGCCGCCGATTATGATCAAATCGGGTACTTACCTGAGGAACGTAGTCTGATGTCCAAACTGACCATCACGCAACAAATCGTCTACCTGGCACGACTGAAAAATCAGCCCGCCAAGGTAATCAAGCCTAAGATTGCCTCATGGATGGCACGGTTTGCAGTCAAGGGCCAGCCAACGGATAAAATCGATAAGTTGTCAAAGGGGAACCAGCAGAAGGTCCAATTGATTTGTACCCTGATCCACGAGCCCAAACTCATTATTTTGGATGAACCGTTCAGTGGTTTGGACCCCGTAAACGCCGATTTACTCAAACAGGCGATTCTGGATGCGAAGCAACGGGGCGCGGCCATCATCTTTTCGAGCCATGATATGAGCAACGTGGAAGCGATTTGTGACTCCTTAGTCATGTTACGGAATGGGGAAACTGTGCTGAAAGGGACGATTGACGATGTCCGCGCACAATTCGGACGGACCCGCCTCTTCCTGACGACTGACTGGTCAGCGGACCAACTGGCTGCTCTCCCTGGGGTCACCGGCGTTTCTAAACAAGGTGCGCGGCGCTACCGACTCGAACTCGCATCCGCCGATGTTGGCCCGGGCCTCTTCGACCAAGTCACGGGTGGCCATTATATTGAGGAATTCAGTCAGCAACCACCGACACTAGATGAAATTTTCCGCACGGAAGCTGGAGGTGGCCAACATGAATAAGACGTGGATCGTCACCTTCGAAACCTACTTACGTCAAATCAAATCTTGGAGCTTTATTTCGCTGGTCTTTATGCCATTTGTCTTCTTTGGCTTCGTCTTCGCCTTCTCTTACTTTGCAGCTCCGAGCGCCAGCAAAAGCGACATTGCCGTCATTAGCACCGATAAGGCCCTGCGCACAAGCTTCATCAAACAGAGTCAGATTGCGACGACTAAAAAATATCAGACGTTAGCGAGTGCTAAGGCGGCTACCAAGCGCAACGACATTGCCGGCTACCTCGTGGTCTCAACGGATAAGCAGCAATTACGAGCCAAGTTTACTGGACCGAATGCAGTCAGCAGTGGCGATAAAGCCAAAATTCAGCAATTTTTAGCCACGATTCAGGGGCAGCGTAACCTGCAACAAGCTAAGCTGACGTCGAGCCAAGTCAAGGCGCTGGCGATACAACCCAAGTTCACACAGGAATTGCAACGCCACGCCGCATCCGATAAAACGGCAAAAACGGTCTCCTTCTACATCGTGGTCTTCTTCGTCTACTTGATTTTGACCACCTACTCCGCCATTACGGCCCAAGAAGTTGCCGCGGATAAGGGAACTAAAATTATGGAAGTCATCTTCTCAAGTACCACGCCACGTAAATACTTTAATGGTAAGATTTATGGTGTTTTGCTCGTCATCGTCACCCAGTTGCTCGTCTATCTAATTGGAGGCTTTGCCGTCATTCAGTTTGCCCAACGCAGTGCGCTGACCGCGGATTTCTGGGAACAGAATACCGACTTGATCAATCAGGTCATCCATAACCTGGTGTCAATCAACCTCCTATTTGCCTTACTGGCGGTCCTCCTATATACGATTGCTTCCGCCTTCTGTGGTGCCTTGGTGACGCGGGTCGCGGATGCCAGTAAAGCTGCGCAGCCGGTTATCTATCTCAGTATGTTGGCCTTCTTCATGGCACTCGCTTTTCAGAATACGCCGGATAATCTCTTCGTTAAGATTTTCTCGTATATTCCGTTCTTCTCGTCATACTTCATGCCGTTGCGGCTGATCAACGGGATGGCAACCATGCCTGCCGCAGTGATTTCACTCTTGATTCTGATTGCCACGATTGTCGGTAGTATGCTGTATATCGGCCGGATCTATGGCGGTTTAATGCTACAGACCGACGAACTCGGCTTCTGGGGCAATCTAAAACGCGGATTGAGTTTGAAGTAGTTGTCATCATTCCGTTACTGATAACCTGGTTATTTTTAATATGAACCTGTTAATACACGTTTCAGCATGGCAAATCGTCGAGCTGAAACGTGTTTTTTAGTAACCAGATTTGTCTGCGTGCGGTGACTGTCAAAGCTGTTATTGGCCAATTTCCGCTACTCACACCGCGTTGCTTGTCTCCCATTGGTGCGAAGTAAGAAGCAAAGATTCGAATCAAGACACTGGGTGCGGAAAGTGTTGGGAATAAATAATTCATAGAAAAGACAAATAATCGTCAATTTTTGCTATGGGAATAGGTTCATAATGTATAATTGCAGGTATGACTATTTTATATTGATGACTTCCAACTCACGCCAATTGCAGCTTATGACCTTGGCACGTTGTCTGGAGTACTTATGGTTTTGATAGGAATTATTTTAGGCGGATTATCAGTCGGATTATGAAAGGAGGTTAATTGTGCTGATCAACGCTTCAGCTGAAACATTAAATTATACTTTTTTTGGTGCTTTTGCTTACTTCATGATTAGTAGTAGCATATTACTAGTTTGCTTTCGCAGTACTCGGGTTGCTGGTGGGCCTTTTAATTTAAAAATAAAACGCCAAGCACGTAAAAGATATCTCAGAGTGCCTCTCAAACGTGACAAAAAGATTCGACGGCTTCGTAATCGCTACATTATTTTGGGCTGCATTGCTGCCTTTGGTTTTATAGCTCAATTTTGCATCACTTCCCTTGGTTATCCAATTGAATCAATAGTGGTAGCGTCAATAGTGTTTCTCTTACAATGCTATGCCAACCAATTCATAATCGAAGTTCGTAATTATTGGAAAAACCACGACCTGGAAATCCCAGGCGTGTCATTAATTCCTAATTGGGCTTTTAAATTACGTTTGGTGATTATCCTGACATCCGACTTTTCACAACTAATTATAGGGGTTTCTTATGCCGTTTATTTCATGAACTATGTCCTGCCAAATTAACTTTGACCGCATTCAGATATTCAAAAATAATTGAATTCGCCTGGTATGTTACTTCGAGAAGGAGCTGAACATGTCTCCGTTACAGTTGACCTTATTATCTATCTGGATGATTATTTTGATCATATTAATCATCAGCGTCTGCCTATCACTGTTGATACCTAAGGCATTCGCCTATGTCTCAAAGCCAATATCAAAGCAAGGTGTACGAAGTAAATTAATTGTTGGTCCAACAAAGGCGTATCGTGCTCAAATAAAAGTGTGTCTGATTTCAACTACACTTTTTCTGATAATCATATGGGCAGGTTTTTTCGCGCTATTAAATCGACATTTTATCCTAACACTATACTCATGCGCATTGGCTTCAGCTTTGTACATTTTTCCAGGTATCGTGACACCTTATTATGAATATTTGTATTGGTCCCGACCTAGAAATTTGGATTTTGAAGTATTGCCCCACAAGATTTTCAACAAACTACTGATTCTGAGGCTAATCCGCGCTGTTTGTCTAGTCCTGCTTTCCTTGTTGCCAGCTGTATTTCATTTTGATTTTTTGATGATTTTACTTCACATTCTCAATACCATTGTGGGCTGAATACCTTTAGACTATTTGTTTATACCAATTTCTGGCATGTTATTATTACCGCGAAAAGGAGGTTGAAACGTGTCCTCGCAAGTGATTTCCACTATGATTACCCTCGCCATCGTAACCGCTTTGTTCGATTTGGTCATTATGCTCGTTATACTGATTTTTCTGCACAGCATTAAACCAACTGGCAGTATTTTTAATATCAAGCGCAAGATTATCGCGCGCAGAAAGTATTTACATGAGCCACTTAAACATGACCATACTGCACGAAAATATTTCATATTAGGTTATGTCACGGTCTGTGTCCCCTTTATCTGCACAGTTTCGCAGCTTTCTACCGCCACTTATGATTACCAGGTTCCGCTAGCTGTATTGATATGTGTGTTCTACCTTCTAACGTGGCGGTTCAGTCGAGCAATTGACCTCATTCGCAACTACTGGGAACAACCAGCGCATTCTCATCCAGAATTCGAATTAGCCTCAGAAAAGATTTTTTGGTTACGCGGACTCATCTTCAAAAGCGCGTTGGTTATTGGGATGATACTGAGTATTCTGATCGCGGTTGGAACCATTTATTTTGGCATTTAGCAACCTATGCTGTATCGTCATCCGCCCGTGAATCGTATATTCAATTGTTGGGTTTATGCCCAAATTACCACCTATTGTGCTGGTTAATTTGGACGTGAATTCTTAACTTTACCCATATTGCCATTTGACCTTATCCAGCCCAAAAACGACCAAGTGATCGCTACACAAAATAATTTGTGTAGCGGTCACTTGATCGTTTTTTTGTCGGGCTAAATGGTAGTTTATCCCCAACAATTCATAATGATAAAATTTTAATTATCAGCCAACGCTGCAAATTACGCCTGCTTGGTTGGGTAGATCGTAAATTCATTGACATTGACATCTTCTGGCTGATCAATGGCAAAGTTAACGACATTTGCGACTGCTTCCGGACTAATGCCAACTTGTTGATAGAAAGCGGTCATGTTCTGCTTAGCCGTCTTATCCGTAATCGTGTGCAAGAGTTCCGTATTGATTGCGGCTGGATACAAGCTGACCGTTCGAATATTAGTTCCTTCCTGGGCACTTTCCATTCGGATGACTTCCATCAAATTACGAACCGCAAACTTCGTGGCACCGTATACGCCGGCCCCCGTGAAGGATTTAATTCCGGCAACCGAAGACGTCGTAATGATTTGACCAGACTTCTGAGCGGTAAAAATCGGCATGACCGCTGCCACGCCATTCAAAACGCCTTTGATATTAATATCGATCATCTGGTCCCATCCATCCGTGTGTAGCGCGCTGATAGGCGACGTCGGCATGATACCGGCATTGTTGAAAATGACATCCAGGCCACCGAATTTGGTTTGGGCCAAGTCAACTAGTGCTTGGACTTCAGCGGCCTTCGTCACGTCGGTCACTAGGTAGGCCGCTTGACCCCCGGCAGCTTTGATTTCATCAACCAAGGCTGCCAACCGGTCTTCGCGCCGAGCCCCTAGCACGACTTTGGCACCATGACTGGCTAACTGTTTGGCAGTCGCCGCCCCAATTCCGGACGACGCTCCCGTAATAACGACAACTTTATCTTTAACTGTCATTCAATCTTACTCCTATTCACCATAAACTTCTTTAATCAGCGCCATTGCAGACCAGGCTTTAGGCCAGCCAGCATAGAAGGCCAAGTGAGTCACGATTTCAACGGCTTCGTCCTTTGAGATGCCGTGATCCTTGCCCATCTTGAAATGCGCCTTTAATTGTGGAAAATCACCACTGGTCATGAGGCACGCAATCGTAATCATGCTCCGATCATGTAAACTAAGGGCACTTTCCCGTGACCAGGCTTCACCAAATAAGACATCATCATTTAATGCGGCAAATTGTGGGGCTAATTGACCCAAGTTATCGCGACCTGCAGTTTGTTTTTCTGCCATATTGACTTCCTCCTCGTTTTAACTATTGATTGATATAGCCGTTAACGTTGTCTCAAAGACACCGCTAGTCTGCTAGTTTGGCATATGCAGCATCATCGAAGGGTTCGAGCCATTCACTCGTCCCTTTTGTAATCGCGATGTGTGCGAACCAACTATCCTTAGTGGCACCATGCCAATGTTTGACACCGGGATGGATCGTAACGACATCACCTGGGTGCAGCAATTGTGCCGGCTTGCCATCTTCTTGGTACCAGCCTTCGCCGCTCGTCACTAATAGAATTTGGTAACCATTGTGGTGGATATGCCAGTTATTACGGCATCCGGGTTCAAAAGTCACGTTTGAGACGTTGACGTCGACCTGGTCATCTCCTGCCAACGCATTGAGATAACTTTGCCCAATAAAATATTGTTGGTAGGCGACGTTCTTTTCGCCTAAACCAAATAAACCACTGTTGTTTGTTGTCATATTAGAACACTCCTTGTCTTAACTTGCTTAATACCTCATCGATGAACCTAGCTTACAACTTAAAGTGTACTTTAAGTCAACCGCAAAGTTTAAACTTGCTAAAATAAGTTTTCGTGGTATGGTTAGTGCTAAAGTTACTTTAAATAATAACGATATCAAATTAATCAAAGGAGTTGATTCTATGACCACCACTACCCCTGAACGCTATGCCATCGGTGATTTTGCCAAGGCAGTTGGACTCACCGCACCCACCTTACGCTATTACGAAAAAGCTGGGCTAATTGAACCTCATCGGCTGGAAAACGGCCGGCGCTATTACGAAGCTGCGGATATCAACTGGGTCAAATTCTTGTTACACCTGAAAGGCACCGGAATGAGCATTAGTGAATTGCAGCAGTACGTTGCCTGGCGAGCGGCCGGCGACGAGACGATTCCACAACGCCTCGCGTTACTCAAACACGTTAAGGAAGATTTCTTAGTTCAGTTCAACGAAGTGCAACACCATCTCCAAATTCTGAATGACAAAATCAATTGGTATGAGGAAAAAGAAGCCGGCATTACGCAGGATCATGAAGATTTCAGTAGTTACTTACAACGCTTTGGGCATCATGAATAACTGCTAGCCCAATGATCACTGAACGCAAATAGCCCCGCCGTCGTTATCGAAAATTCGAAACGATGGCGGGGCTATTTGTAATGTCTGATTTTCAATTAAATACAGTTGGGCTGGACCTGATCGTGATGCCAACACTCACCTGGCCAAGTCCACAAACACTCAGCAGTCCATCTATCACTACAAGTCGGATTGGTGAATACTGTGCCATTACTTTGATGAATGCCTTAGCGATGCCGGCCTTGCCGCAACAACCCCAGATACCACTTTGAAATCTTCGGTTGCAATAACAGGCCAATCACGATGGCGAGGCCACAACCAACGTAGCCAGCAGTCGTCGTTCGGGTATATAGCAGGCCAATACCAATAATGATTAAAAACGTGGCCAGGAATTCTCGAAAACTTTTAACAAACATTGTCACCACACCTTTCTAAACCTGTGAGTCAGGCGCTAAACCAGTGGCCTGGCGTTCGGTTCTGGATGAGACATCCTGAGTCCGTAAACACCGCCACCCAACTGTCTTAACGCCACTATCAATCGTATGTATAACGAAAGGAGCCACCAATTTGGCGCCCCCCTTCGTAATCATGTTGCATCGTTTACCGCCAACGAATACCTAGGCGAGTAAACGGGTAATCATTTGTTGATAAATTTCAATAAACCGGCCGTACATATCCAAATCAACGTATTCGTCGACTTGGTGTGCGGTAATGTTACCTGGGCCAAAGACGATCACTTGCATATCCGGACTCTTAACAATGTACGATGATGCATCCGTCCCACCGGGTGCCCCAAAGTATGGGAGCCGTTGTTGCAAGACTTGTTCACCGACCTGCTTGGCCAATTGAACGAGCTGGCTGTCTTCCGGCGTATGAACGGGATAAAAGGAACTGGCGATGTCCATCGTCAAGTTCGCACCAGCAGCGTTGCATTCCGCGATGATGGCTTCCAAATCCTTGATCAGCTTGTCGTTACGTAATTCCGGAATCGTCCGAATTTTGACCGACATTTCAGCGCTAGCGGGTACCGTGTTGACTTGTTCCCCACCACTGATCAACGTCACAACTGGGATTGTCGGGCCCAAGACAGGATTGACCACATCCTTGAAGCTGTCAAAGTACGCCGTCTGTTTCTGATAATAAGTCATCAACATGTCGATTGCATTTTGACCAATCGTTGGCATTGAACTGTGCGCAGCGACCCCGTGTGCCTTGATGGTATAGGTCAATGATCCCTTGTGGGCAAGTTCAATAAAATGTTGTTCGGTCGTTGGATTAGCATCAGCCATCCGTTGCGCAGTCGTCCCGTCGACACCTAACATCGCTTGGATCGACTTGGTCAACAACAATTGTTTGTCAGCGCCACTCGGTTCTGCACAAATCAAGGTTTGTAAGTCATCGGCATAGCCCAGTTCAGTCAGTTGTTCAGCGCCTAAGTGGTCGACTTCTTCACCGACCGTGGCTAACAAGCGCACCGTCCCGTGAAGCGGTACTTGTTGGTCATGCAGGCTAATCATGGCAAAGACTTCTGCCATCAGACCGGCCTTCATGTCCGTCACCCCACGGCCATACAACCGGTTATCCTTAATGGTTGCGGCCAAGGGATCGGTATGCCACTTATCAGCGTCACCTAACGCCACCGTATCTTCGTGGCCATCCAAACCAATCACCGGCCCGTTGCCATCCCCGATTTCGGCAACCAAGTTGACCCGTCCCGGTGCGTACGTGATGGTCTTGGCTTCGATGCCATGTTGCTTGAGCAACGCCACCAAATAATCGGCAACTAATTGCTCATGGTCATTCACCGTATTCATTTTAACAATATCGCTTAATGCCTTTACAGCCGCTTCTATCTGCGCTGTTTCCGCCATGCCGTTCATCCCCTAATCATAGATAAATTAAACTGTTCCAATCAATTTAATTATACCACTTCCATTCAGGACGACCGTCATCAGGAACACCTAATCAACCGATTTTAGCGCATCCAGCATATTGACCCGTTTGAGCTTCCAATGCATCATGGCCATGACGAGTAGACTGAAGGCTAGCGTCAACAGTGCCGAATAGATGTAGCTGAGCGGATGAATCGTCGGCGAGAACATCAGCGCGTTGGTTTCCGCCGTCTGCAGGATATAAGCATGTAACCAATTGCCCAAGAAGCAGCCGACTAACATTCCCAGTACCGTTAGAATCAGGTTCTCGCGGAAAATATACATCGTGACTTCACCGTCATAGAATCCAAGCACTTTGATCGTCGACAATTCCCGAATACGTTCAGAAACGTTGATGTTCGTCAAATTATACAAGACGACTAGCGCTAAGGCCCCAGCAGAAACGACGAAAATCAAGACGACTAAGTTCATGCTATCGAGCATCTTAAAGTTCGTGGCTTTCTCAGTGCTCATCAACGTCACATTTTGAATGCCCGTTTGCTTCAACAAGCGGTCAGCGTAGGCGTTCTGTTGCTTGGTCGACGCGTTCTTGAACTGCACGTAATTCGTGTTATACACTGGTGCCTGCTTGAAGACCTGCCGATAATACGTCGGACTCATGTAGATAAAATGATTGACATAATTTTCAGCAATCGCACTGACGCGAATCTTTTTCGCCGGTTGCCCCGCGACTTTGATCGTCAACTGGTCGCCAGCTTGAACGCCATACAACTTGGCCAGTTTTTCATCAATCACCGCACCGTGAGTCCCCAGCTGAATTGCTTGGTGACTCTGACGATGCCGTAAAACGACGAACTTGGACAAGTGCTGTTGCGCCGCTGGAATGCCGAGGGTCGCCGTCTGTTCGGCGACGCCCGCTTGTTTGACCGTCACCTGCTTGGCCTGCAACTTCATGCTGGCACGATACGTGGATCCTTTGCTAATGGCGCGTCGTTGCTGCGCGGTTTCTTGCCCACTGCGCGTCACGATCGCATCATAGTGCCACAACTGATTGAATTGCTTGACACTAATATCGCCAATCGAGTCTTTTAACCCAAACCCGGTAATCATCATCGCCATACAGCCGGCAATACCGAGAACGGTCATCAGTAGCCGCTGTTTGTAACGGAATAGGTTCCGAATCGTAATTTTATGGTTAAAACTCAGCCGCCGCCATAACCACCGCCAGCGTTCTAGTAGCAGCGTTTTACCCGCTTTGGGTGCTCGTGGTTGCAACAAACTTGCCGGTAATGCCCGCAAATCAACTCGCAAGACGACTAGGGCCGTTCCGAGCGTGCAAAGCAAAGCGATTACGAGTGCAATCACAATATCCAGCCAGATATACTGAACGTGAATGGCTGGCAAGTTATACATACTGCCATACGCTTGGGCGATAAACCGTGGGAAGAAGTTGACCCCAAAGGCAACACCTAGCGCGGTCCCAATCAGTGCGGCTAAGCCCCCGTAGACCATGAACTCGCTCCCAACGGCGGTGTTCGAGTAACCTAATGCCTTCAACGTTCCCATCTGCAAACGGAGCTCCTCGACCATCCGCGTCATCGTCGTCAAACAAATCAGCGCCGCAATGGCAATAAAGAAGAGTGGGAAAACGGTCGATAGGGCGACGACACGCTGCGTATTTTCATGATATTCCGTATAGCCGGGATTATCCGAGCGATCCGTGTACAGATAGGTCGGTGCTTTGATGGCCGCGACCTTGGCCTGCGCCTGCTTCAGCTGAGTCTGGAGCTTGACCAGTTGCGCGGTTCCAGCCGGCACCTGACTTTCTAACTGCTTCGTCGCTTGTTGTAACGGTTTAATTTTAGCAGTTGCTTGCGCTTGCAGTTGTTGTTGCCGCTTTTTGGCTTGCGGCTTGAGCCAGCGTTTGAGCGCCGCCGTATTCTGCCGATTCAAACGCCGATATTTCGCCGTATACGGCGTTACGCCACGTAAGTTTTTGAACTGAACATCAATTCTCGTAATCACACTAGACTTCAACACTTGTGGCCGGACGTAGACTAAGTAGTCCAACGTCCCCTTCCCCACATTTGTCACGCCCCGGTCCGTATTCTCGACATAGGTCGGTGAGTTCACAAAGCCGACCACTTTGAACGTCCGGCGGGTAAATTGTTGGTTACGTTTCGTCGTCGAACTGATTCGATACGTCGACCCAATCTTCAACTTAGGCTGTAATCGTTTGGCCTGTGCGTCCAAGACGATTTCGTTGGCGTGTCGCGGTAAACGACCACTAACAACCCGCAACTGATTCAAACGTTGGGTCTTCGGTAATGCCATGACACGGATGACCTGACTGTTGGTCAACTGATTCACATCGACATATTTGGCCGCTTGATAAGTCAGCTGCGCGCGATGTTTGGCCAACACTTGCGTATCTGATTTCGTCAGCCCCAGCGTCGACTGCACACTATTCGTCGCGAGCTTTTGTTGCTTATAGTAGTCATTAGCGGCTTGCGACATATCAGGACCTGTCGCTCGAATCCCAGTATAAAAGGCTACCCCGAGGAAGATAATGAGTAGAATCGACGCAAACCGGGCCTTGGAGGACCAGATTTCACGCATGATCGTTTTAAAGTAAGCTGCTGTCATCACCCTCACCTACCATTCAATCTCGGCAAGCGGTGTCGGGTGCGCGTTATGCTCAATTGATTGGACGTGCGCATCATTAATTCGAATCACTTGGTCACCCATCTTAGCAATGGCGCTGTTATGCGTGACGATAATAACGGTCGTTTCCGTCTCCTTGGCCGCATTTTGGATGACTTGCAAGACTTGCTTCCCGGTCTTATAATCCAAGGCCCCCGTGGGTTCATCACAGAGTAATAACTTTGGATTTTTTGCGACAGCCCGCGCAATCGCGACCCGCTGCTGTTCCCCACCTGATAATTGTGCGGGGAAGTTGTCCGCCCACTTCGTCAGGCCAACCAGTGCCAACGTTTCATCCACATCGCGCGCATTCTTCGTAATTTGTGACGCCAATTCCACATTTTCGCGAGCCGTCAGATTAGGGACTAAGTTGTAGAATTGAAAGACGAACCCGACTGACTGCCGGCGATAAGTCGTCAACTGACGAGCATTCATTTTTGCAATATCCACACCATCAATCAAGACCTCGCCTTCCGACGGACTATCCATCCCACCTAAAATATTCAGCAAGGTTGATTTACCAGCCCCACTTGGGCCCAAAATGACGACCACTGAACCCTGTTCCACTTTAAACGAAATGTCAGTATTCGCGTGGGTCACCTGTGTGCCGGTCAAAAACATCCGGCTCATCTGTCGTACATCAATATATGCCATTAAAATTCCTCCATCTATATGTAATTGCTTGCCACTATCCTATTGATTGACCTGCAATGCTGGTTAGGTCAAGGTTGTTTTACGTTGCTGGACGTACCGATTAGATTGCATGCGTTGCTAGTCTTCGCATTTTTCCTAGATTGGTCACGTGCTTCTGAGGACGCTTTCAATTCAGGTCTCGACTGTCGCCCGTTTAGCTTATCCAAATCAACGTAACCTTTACGTTTTATGATACCGTACTTTTGCGATTTCCGCGCAAGTTTTCAACCGTAACTTGCATCACCCCGCGGTTACCCGTACAATAACAACAACGATTCCAATCACCGACACAAGCCCATACCGGGCCACGACAAAGGAGGCATTTCATGATTGCAGAAGCCGTTGCGACGGTCCTAATGTTGATTATCTTCATGGCAGGCTTTACCTATTTTCTCAATAGCCTATTTTTCCGGCGCATCGAAAAACATGATGCCGACCGGAAACGTGAACAGCGCAAACACCGTTGACTCAGCGTTTACTGGGATAGTGTTAAAGGCAGCAACCGCCAGAAACAAGACGAATTAGTGTCAGCCTGCAGTTGTAGGTCCGTTCTACACCGGCTCTCACTACCACGGATAACACCTGTCCCTCACCCAAAACGGATATTGATTAAAAATAAAGCCAACCAAGTCTGACAAGCAAGGGTTAATGCTCATCTGACTTGGTTGGCTTATGTCATTTTCACTAAACTGCCGCAACGCTTGCTATGCAGCTCAGCGAACTTGGCAGCTATCCGGTGATTAAACGATGGCCTCATTTTCCTCATTCAACTGGTCACAGTCGATAATCAACTGACAAACTTCTTTATCCGGCGTCAACTTCATCGAATATTTACGTCCAAACTCAATCATGGTGTGGTGCGCTTGATGTAATTCTTCCGGTGCCATGACGCTGACGATTTTTTGCTCAACCTGCAATGGCGTGGCGGCTTGGTCCACAAAGTGTAGGCGCTTGGAGATTGCTGAAACGTGCGTGTCGACGGCAAAAGTTGGCTGTTCAAAGACGTCGCTCAGGACCACGTTGGCGGTTTTACGACCAGCCCCCGGGAGCGCCATGATCCCTTTCCGGTCAGTTGGTACGACGTCATTCAAGTCTTCATGCACGATCCGGGCCGTTTTAATAATATTACGGGCCTTATTGTGGAACAACCCAACCGATTTAATGATGGCCTCAACATCAGCGAGGTCCGCCATCATCAAGTCTTTTGGCTCCGGATACTTCTCGAATAGCACCGGCGTCACTTTATTTACGGAAACATCAGTCGCCTGCGCGCTCAAAATCACTGAAATCAAATACTGAAATGGCGTCCTTGAATCCAGCGACCGACCCACTGGTCCAATTTCGTCTTCCATCTGATGAATCGCCCACACAATTTGGTCATCTTTTAGCATTGGTCTTGCCGCCTCTTTCTGATTGATTGATTAAGTTATATTTTACGGCTGTTGCGGGGTTCTGTCTATTGGTTTAGCGGGTGAGGTGAACCGGGTGTTATCATTTCACACATCCAGACATTAGGGCTAAAATTCAACATGACTACTAAAACTAAGACCCAGACGCTCAATCAATTTGGGTTTACTGAGATATTAAGTTAAAGCGGCCGCACCTCGATGTCTACTCAAAGACATCAAACCAGCGACGTCGTACCGGTTTACATCCAATATCCGACAACAGCGATACTAACCAATTATCAACAAGGAGGCGCGCACCATGCCAATTACCACGACACAAAATGACTTTCGCACTCATTTGAAAGCCTATCTTGACCAAGTAACCGATAAAAATCAATCTGTGCTAGTTACTCGCTCAAATCAGCGTACAGTGGCCGTTATCTCTCAGGAGCAACTCACCACGCTGCTCACCGCGGTCAGTGCTAATAAAGATTCACTGGCATATGCCGTTGCCCGTGATAAATTGATTGACATGCAGCTTTTAGCCAACGATCCGGCAGTTGATAATCCGCAAGCTTATTGGGAACGTTTAAACCCTACCAATAAACAATAATGGTCATCATTTTTCGACCACTTCAAGCATTAAAAACGGGCTAATCCAGTCGTCTTTCGACCTGAATTAGCCCGTTTAACTTTACCTATCGACTAGTTTTCATCGTCACGGTCCGCAAAGTAAGCCGCGCGCTGTTTGGCCCAATAGTCGTGGTCAGCGGCGGTAATTTCGCGTAAAACGTGGCACGGATTGCCGACTGCCACCACGTTATCTGGAATGTCATGCGTGACCACCGAACCGGAACCAATCACGACGTTACTTCCAATCGTGACGCCCGGATTGATGACCACGTTACCCCCAATCCAAACGTCATTACCGATTGTAATCGGCCAGCCGTATTCCAATTCTTCCGCACGAATCGCCGCATCGATCGGATGACCGGCCGTATACAGCCCAACGCGTGGCCCCATAAAGACGTTGTCCCCAATCGTGATGCGATTAACATCAACGAAAATCGCGTCATAATTGGCGTAAAAATGCTGACCAATCGTTGTATTCGTGCCGTAATCGGTATGAAACGGCGGTTCAATGTAGCCGCCAGCCCCGATTTTGTGAAACATGGCCGTCAATAATCGTTGCCGTTCTTCCGGCTGTTCTTCCGTGGTTTGGTTGAATTCCCGCACCAGTCGTTTGGCCCGATGATTCTCACGGCTCAATTCAGCATCGTTAGCAACATAGAGTTCGCCCGCCAACATCCGTTCTTTTTGTGATTTCACTTGTCCCGCTCCCTTATCGCTTCAGTATGATTATCCACAGCCTATCATAGCACGAGTTATCATCCCTGATTGGTCAATTTTGAAAGCAGCAACGCCCATTTTAAGCAGTTGAGATAACTTTTAAAGCTTTTTTATACTGCTAAATTTTCAATATCGTTTATAATAAAGGGTATACACACCATTAAGGGAGTTTTAATCATTGAAAACATTTAAAAATATCATGAGTTGGGTGGTGCCGATTGCCATTGGGCTGATCATCGCCCTACTGATTCGTCAGTTCTGGTTCACGATGGTCAAAGTCGATGGGACTTCGATGCAGCCTAACTTGCAAAATAACGAACGCGTTGTTGCCTTCAAGACGAGTAAGATTAAGGCTGGTTCCGTCGTGGTCTTTGATGCTTATGGACTCGACCCGAACCAGACTGATAAGAAAGCCGTCTACGTCAAGCGGGTGATTGGGATGCCCGGCGACACAGTGCGCTATACCAGTTCTGGTAAGTTATACGTCAACAACAAACTCGTCAAACAGACTTATTTAAAGAACAATTATCAACAGACGACCGGTTCGTTCATGTCGAATAGTCACAGTCAATTCACTGGCTGGACGCTCAACAGTCTGAGCCATGACCAAGGGTGGGCTAAATCGATCACCAACAACAAAGTTCCTAAGGGTTACTACTTTGTCATGGGTGACCACCGCAGCGTCTCCAACGATAGCCGTTACTGGGGGCTCGTGCCTGAGAGCAAGATGATTGGGGTCGTCAAAGCCTGGCCTTGGCAAAACCGCAAGCAATACATCAATAATTATCAACCTTAGTTTTAAGGATATGACAAACAAGTCGCCAATTGCGGCTTGTTTTTTGTTATATTAGAAGTATCTTAGAATGTTAGGAAGTTATTTATGATAACCAAAGTAACCCGCTACTTAAGCTGGTTGATTCCAATCATCATCGGGCTGGTCATCGCATTACTGATTCGCCAATTCTGGTTCACAATGGTCAAGGTCGACGGCGATTCAATGCAGCCTAACCTGCAGAATAATGAACACGTGGTCGCTGTCAAGACGAGCAAGGTCAAGCGTGGCAGTGTCATCGTCTTTCATGCATACGGCGTTGACGCCACCGAAAAGGACCGGAATGCCGTGTATGTGAAACGAGTCGTCGCAGTTGGCGGTGACACCGTCCGTTATACACATGCTGGTAAGCTTTACGTGAATAACAAGCTGGTCAAACAATCCTATCAGCCAAGCCGGTATCAATTAACGACCGGCTCATACATGGCAAATTCTCACAGCCAATTCACCGGCTGGACATTAAACAGCCTGAGTCACGATCAACCCGCTTGGCAGGTCAAGGTGACTAATAATCGCGTGCCTAAGGGTTCTTATTTCGTGCTAGGTGATCACCGCAGCGTCTCTAATGACGGTCGTAGTTGGGGCTTCGTGCCGCAATCAAAAGTGATTGGGGTCGTCAAAGCCTGGCCTTGGCAAAATCGCAAACAATACATTAATAATTATCAACCTTAGTTTCAAGGATATGACAAACAAGTCGCCAATTGCGGCTTGTTTTTTGTTCTCGATTATTTCCAAACACACATCATTCATGTATCGCCACAAAATTATCATGGCACCAAAAAAGCCGTAAGCGTTATACACATACTTACGACCATCATTAGTTTTAATTTGTCCACAGGGGATAACTTTCGAATTGTTTTCCGACTTATCCCCCACTTGTTCATAACCGAAGCAGTCTGCCTAAGATTGATTCTTAGCACGCCGGTCGTGCAACCAAAAATACCCACAAACAAAAGGGCTCAATGGCACTAAAATCAGCGCCATCACGATATTTTTGAAGAAGTTGATGAATCCATCCATGAAGTCACTCTTCGCCTCAACTTGCGGCGTCAGTGCAGTCGGTACTGGTTTCGGCTTAGTGCGCTTGGCGGCAACTGACCATGGCCGGCCAGAATCCTGTATGATCTGGTCATCGTCCGGGCGCGTCGATTCAGGTTCTTTGGGCGTTTTGCGCCAGACTTGAAACACACGCGGCCAGCGATATTTCACGATTGGAAATAGGACCAACGCACAAATAATGCTATAAATCACCAACGGATTGAATTCCAACACGATGTGATTGACTTCTTGGCGCGCGGTGAAAAACATCAACATAAAGACGGCAATTGCACCGTAAAACCAACTAATTAACAAATTACTCGCTTTCCACATGGGTTGTCACCTCCTCAATCATTGATTGGCGCAAACGCACCATACTTTTGCACTGGATACCATTCTCATAGATTGGTGCTGGATAGTTATCCACAAAGTAGTCGACCCAAATATCGACTAGTTCAAAGCCGGCACGTTGATAAATCGCTAGCTGCCGTAGTGACGAATTACCGGTGCCAATTTGCAGTTCACGACAAGTCGGATCTTGTCGACAAACAGCGATTGCCGCGTTTAACAGTGCCTTAGCGATCCCCTGATGTTGATAGGTTGGGGCGACCGCTATCGATTTGATTTCACGAATTCCTGGCCGCTCGTCTGTTAACAGAATGGCGCCAATAATCTGGCCATCCTGTTGATAGCCATAACAAGTCGCTGTCGATAAGTACGTCCTAATCTGGTCCCACGACGGGTCCGCCGCCAATAATAACGCCCGTGGAATCTGCGAGGTAGCAATCGGCCGAATGCTCATGAGCGGCGGCGTTGTTGATGCCGCTGATAGCCATTACCCCAGCAGACGTACGGAATAATGACCGCAATGATTGCCAGTGCATACTCGCGCACCGTCAAGTCCATCGCGTTGACCAACACCAAATAAGCCAGCAAAATAGTCCACAAAACTGGCGCAATCCCGCCGACCCAGAAATGGCGACTGGCTGTAAAGACATATTCTTCTAAGATAAATACGACAATCGCCACGACCCCTAAAATCAATAGTTGCATCGTGCCACTTCCTCACTTGTGATTAAGCTTGTTTGTTAAGTTGCTGCAACATATCCACAAAACGTCCCGTGTTTAAGTTATCCACATCCTCATCAGAATAGAAGATGATCATTTGTGAACGTTGTTCTGGGGATAAGTTGGCTTGCGACCCAAAATAGACTAAGTAGACGTCCGCACGATGGTCCGTCAAGCTCTGACCATAATCCGTGTCGAGCGTTACCGTGAAGTCCTTCCCTAATTGTTCTGACAATGCATCCATGAACGCCTGAACGTTCGCCGCTTTGGCTGTTTCCTGTCCTGCAACCACACTTGTAATAATATTAACTTGCATCCGAAAAACTCCTAGTTAATTATTTAAAACTCAATTTTCACCCTAGCGCATTTTCCCGTAAATCGCAAGTCACGCGTTATCCACAGTGGACAACTTAGTGGCTGGCTTGCAATGTAAACTTATCCCCTGTATAAGTCACCACGGCAACTGCACTCGGGGCAATTTCTTCACGGGTCGCCATACTGCCCGTTGCGAGGTAGTGAATCATCCGCATCGTTGCGGGATCCACGACCAGTAGCGCTGTTCCCTGGTCACGCGTCGCTGCCACGACTTCTTGTAAGCCCCCTTGGTAGCGGGTCCAAAATTCAGTCCCGCTTTCTGCCAACCCATCTGCATCATGATCGTGCAGCAGTGTCTGCAATTCACTCGGCGTTTGGTCGGCCGCAAAGTCTGGTACACTCGGATAGCCTAGTTTGGTCGCAAAACCAGACCACACGGCTGCCCGTTCTGTGCCTTCAAACCCACCATAAAATGGCGCACGTAATGCCGACAATGTCTGTAACTTAACCGCTTGCGGCTGAGCATTTAAAATCAGTTGCGCCGTCTGAACAGCCCGACTGGTATCACTCGCAAAGGCCGCCTCAAATGGTGTATCGGCGAGCTGCTGTCCAACGGCCGCACTCGCTTGGACGCCAGCGACAGTTAGCGGTGTGCCACTCCAACCCTGGAACCGGTCAAGTTGATTAAAGTACGTTGCCCCCGCAACGACTAAGTATAAGGTGATAGATTTCATGGTGAATTCTCCGTTAGTTTTTTAGATTATTCAACTATTTTAGCATAAAAGCGGGGGCGGACAAACGGGTCTTTGTGACTAGTTTGGTGTGAATTTGAGTAGAAAGTTGTGCTGGCTGGCGCATCGATAGACTACGCAACACATAAAGGGCACGACGGATGCGGTCGTGCCCTTTATGTGGCGGTTAAACAATCAATTCTTCACGCATCAATTCTCAAACCGGTCACACTCCCGATCTTCCTGGGAAATACTATCGCGAAAGCCAACCCAGTCAGCCGGGTTAGCGAACAGCTCCTGATGAACTGGTGTCAAAACTAGCGTATCATCCATCTGATGGCGCTCGTACCGGTCACCCACTGTTAGTCCCAACGCTACCGGCAGCACAACGCCCACATCATGACTCATCTGACGAATCTTTACTTCCATCACGCGACCACCCTTTCTGGTCAGGCCCCCATGTTACCACTGCAGAGGAACCTGAAGGCACTAACGACAATACGATTAAAACAAAAGGGCCGGTCTCCACCAGCCCTTTTGAACAATGCTAAATTAATCTGACCTACCGAATGACTAGTACCGAAATCGGTGCGTGCTTTGCCATGTAGGCCGCTTGCGACCCGAAATACTTGCGGACACCGTGCTTGGCAACCGAACCAATCACTAACAAGTCCGGCTTCAAGGCTGGAATCACCGTTTTCACGATGGTCTCGCCTGGGTCACCTTCATCGACGACCGCGTTGACATCCGTCACACCGAAATCACGTGCTAACTTCTGATACTGCATGACGTGTTCTTCTAGATCCTTACGCTGGCCGTGAACAAAATCCTTGCTCATGGCTTCGTAAACGTTCATATTATACTGTTCCAAAATTGAAACGATGGACAACTTGGCCCCGTCACTTTTGGCCCGGTTAATGGCGTACCGGAACGCTAACTGGGCATCATCTGAATCATCAACACCAACTAAGATGTGCTTGAATTCCTTAGGACTCATCTCTGACATCTGACTCCACTCCCCATTCTCTGATAATCTGACTACACCCTTATTTTCATCAATTTAATTGTAATTGTCAATTATGACTGCGGGGTGTTTTCTTTTAGGACACGCGCCGGGTTACCCACGACGATGACGTTGTCTGGAAATGAGTGCGTCACGACCGCGCCAGCACCGACGATCACGTTATTGCCTAGCGTGACGCCCGGTAAAATCACCGCGCTACCGCCGATCCAAACATCGTTGCCAATCGTAATCGGCGCCGTCCGTTCAGCTTCCGTCCGCCGCACAGTCGGATCTAGTGGATGGGCTGGCGTGTACAAGCCTACTTTGGGGCCAAACTTGCAATCATTGCCAATCGTGATTAGGCCTTCATCACATAATGTGACGCCATGATTGGCGTAAAAATGGTTCCCAATGCGAATGTTGACACCGTAGCTAAATTCAAACGTTGGTTCGACAAAGAAACGGTCACCGGCTGAGCGTAACAGACTTTTGACTTTGGTATTACGTTCATCATTATCGGCAATCTGGTTATATTGCATTAGCTTGGTTCGAACGTTTCGCCGCAGCTGCTGGAGGAGCGGTGATTCCAAGTACAGTTCGCCATTAATCATTTGTTGGTACGCTGAATCATTATCGATTTCCATGTTTAACTTCCTTTAAATTATGATAACTTAAGCATACCACACTGCCAAAATTTGCTGTATGATGGTTTCAATAAACCTATTGAAAGTAGTGGTTCCATGCAGTACGCAATTTTTGATCTCGACAATACCATTCTTGATTTTGACCGCGCCGAAACGGCCAGTTTGACAGCCGTCTTTCAGAATCACGGTGTGCCTAATATTCCACAAGCCGAAGACGATTATCAAGCCTACAACGAAACCATCTGGCGTCAAATCGAACAAGGCGGACCGCGAGATACCTTACTAGACCAGCGTTTTGAAGTCTTCTTAGCGACCCTTGGCATTATCGTCGATGGTCCGAGCGTCCAACAAGAATATGACCAATTGCTGGCCCATAGTTACCAAGTGATTCCGGGCGCACGTGACCTGTTGCACACGCTGAAGGATGCCGGCATGACCTTGCTAGTGGGCACCAATGGCATCAAGCATACTCAGCTCAGTCGTTTGGCAGGGGCCCACATGACCCCTTATTTTGACCACATCTTCATCTCTGAGAGTGTCGGCTATGCCAAACCAACCCCCCACTTTTTCCAGGCGATTCACGCACAGTATCCTGAAATGACGACCACCAATACGGTCATGGTCGGTGATAGCCTGCGCTCTGATATTGCAGGTGCAGCCAACGTTCAACTGCCGAGCGTGTGGTATAACCCACAGCACTTGCCCAATGAGTCAGCCATTAAACCAACTTATACTGTGGATAACTTTACACAGCTACAAAAACTGTTATTAACCGCTTAACCACCGTTAACGATTGTCAGTGCGACTATTGACCGGCCATCGTCATTTTGGCTCATGAACCTAGTCATTACTGACGGTGAATCTCAAACATGCCTTCAGAAATCCATATTGCCGGTTTCTGAGGGCTTTTTTATGCTGAGATTCAGTTGGTCACTATCCCCGATATGCAGGCGTTAGCTGATTTTAGAAATACAGGTACTGCTAAACCTAAATCAATTTTTGCCTTAGAGGCTTGAACTTAATACTTGCAACTGCCAGCAGCATAATGACGATCAGTACAATCCCCATTCTGACCACAAAGTAAGTATCAATCGCATGGTTAACCAGGTTTCGCGGCATTAACAACAAGGTCGGCGACCAAGACTTGAAGCCATTGGTACCATTCAATATCCCGGCGACTAAGACCAACACTTCAATCGTAATTGCTGACAAAAATGGCGATGACCACCAAATACCAATCACTGCACCGACAATAACCAAGGCCACGATAACGACCATGTTCAAAACTAGAAGGGCCAAGGCATTCCCAACGTCGATTTTGCCATCAAATAATACAAACGTCATATAAAATGCACATGCCCCACCGATTGCCATTGATACGGCAGTGACGGCACCCCCCATCATCACTCTCGGCATAAAAATCTGTCCAGCCGACTGTGCACGAGTCGTGTAAAATAACACCAGCGATTTATTCTTTCCGAGATAACATTTTGACGCCACTAAGAATACCAATATAAATAACACCAATTGTTCAACATTTTTAAAATAGGCTAATAGAACCACTGGCCAAGTTGGGGCCGACATAATGATTTTGGCGGAATCACCACCAAACTGTTTGAGAATTTCATCAGCAAAATACGCAGATAACGGTGCGATTATTCCAGACACCGCACAAATAATGAACGCAACAACGAAACTTTTACTGCGATACCATCTTAAGACCTCCAACTTCATTCTTTCCCCTCCCGTTGCAACACCGCATCTTCAAACGACCTTTCCAACGTCATTTCGTGCCTGCCTAGGTATCTGATCTGAGTGGCCATTGGTATCATCAGTTGTAAAATTTTAGATAGTTGGTCGTCTGGAAAAATGACCTGCTGACTTTGACCATCCCACTGAACCTCAGCCCCCTTATGACTGAGATAATTGAGTGTTGCCTCACCAGCTTCAATGTCTCGAAGCGCTAATGTTGCCATGTGATCATTCACCGTTATGAAATCTGCTGCTGGCCCTTCATAAATCAACTGTCCCTTGTTCAACACAATTAGAGACGTTGCGATTTTTTGAATGTCGCTCAAGATATGACTTGAGATGATAACTGTTAGTCTGCGAGAAACTTCTGTGATGATTTTTAAAATGTCGGCTCGTCCAAACGGATCCAGTGCACTGGTTGGCTCATCCAACAATAACAACTGTGGTTCTAACACCAATGCAGCCGCAATTCCCAATCGTTGCTTCATACCACGCGAGAAATTCCCGGCTATTCGGTAACGATGTTCAAACAGTCCCACCTGTTCTAAAGTCTGCGTAATTTTAGCGGCATTGACGTCTTTTCCAGCCAATCGCAAAGATTGTTGCATAATTTCAAACGCACTCAGATATGGATCGAATTCGGGCGTATCTGGACAATAGGCAATGTGTGCCGTTTCAGCAACGACAGTCCCTTCAAAAAGGCCAATCTGCCCAATAAATGTATTGAGAAGTGTCGTTTTTCCAGCCCCATTCGGTCCAATTAAGCCAATCACACCAGTAGATTGTTCAATTGAAACGTTGATATGATTGAGCGCCAGAAAATCTTTGAATTTGACTGTTAAATCTGTGGTTTCAACGATTTTTTTCACGCTTTTCACCTTCTAGTTGACGTCCTAACACATAATAAAGTAACCCGCCGAGCGGTACTGAAAGGCAAATGACAAGCCCCCACACTAGCTTAGGCACATATTTGGTTGTCTTGATTACATGCGTTAAATCGTACAAAAAGTAACCGATATAAATCAGGTAAATTAGAATTAATGGGACTAGGATTTCGTAAATCATCAGGTTCCTCCTCAGTTTTCAAAATTAATCTGGTGACCTAAATTTTCATAATTCTGAATGCGCCGATTTTTCGGCCTTTCAGCAGTGCTACCTAATTTGTCTTTATGGGAATTGTTATACCCGAATGCGCACCATAACGACATTTGTTGGACAATGTACTTTGCACATGCGACTTGGCACTGCCGCTATCTTCACAATCAGCGACGTTATTCGCGATCAACTCATCGTCTAAAATCGTTGCACATCGTACAAATCAGTCGTCAACCATTCTTCGCCAGTGATATACTGATAGCATACAATAATTTTCAGAAAACTGACCATGAGGTTGTGTATGTTTAACATCTGACACAGATATGTGACATCGTCAGTATTTAGGAGGCCCCCGAATGGAACTTGGTGAGACTTTAGAATTCATTAGACGGAATAAAAACATTTCATTGAAAACGCTCTGTGGGACAACGCTCAGTCGGCAAAACTATTATCGAATTGTTCACGGACAGGTCAACACTTCCATTAATACGTTCAAATTCATTTTGGATCAACTCCACGTGAATTTCGACGAGTTCTATTTCATCAAGAACAACTTTCGCCAAGACAAAATTTTTGCTGATATGAACAAAGTCAAAACTTTTTTTGACAAGGGTGATTTAAAATCGCTGGATAAAATGATTGCCAAATACCTAGAACTCAAACAGATTAACCAATCCTATCTTCATATGTACTGTCTGATTAATGTTTTAAAGCATAAATTAAGCAATCATGCCAGCGGCCCTTGTGAGGCACTACTTCGTGATTACCTCACCAATGTTGAAACATGGACGCACTACGAAACCGTCCTTTTTAACAATTGTATGTTCATTTTTTCAACCGAATTCATCGATGTCACACTCTCAAAGTCTTTGCACAATCTAAGTATATATTCCACACTGCGAAAATATGGCAACGAGTCATTTCGAATGCTGACCAACGTTTTGATTCTCTTCATAGAACGTGAAGAGTTTGAACGGGCCACTTTTATTTTGAATAAGTTACACCAAAATAGGCTGACTGACGATTTACTGTTTGAAAAAGCCTGCTTAGAGTTTTTTGAAAACGCCATGCTGTTGGTGACCGGGGAAACGACAAGTGATGCGGAATGTCAACGGATCATCAATCTTTTTCGCGAGTTAGGTAGTGATGGCTTAGCGGTTATTTTTGAACGATACTTGCAGAAAGTCCGTCAATAAAATGTTGATGAACGGCTCCTTCATCCAGATATATGACGGTTGTTCTGGTGAAGGAACCGTTTGTTTTTTTACGAGACGTGGTCTGATTTCTACGGTATAAAATCATGATAGCCATCAATTTCACTCAACATCCCGCTGGATATAATCGCGCCTCAGCACCCGTCACCAAAAAATCAGACGCCAAAAACGGCACGATTCCCACAAACTGGAATCATGCCGTTTTAACAATCCAACTGGGCGTTAGCTGATTCTCATCAACATCCAAGCCCTATTCATCAATCTGAACAAAATGCGTATTACCGAGGCCGCCACCGACTTGCATCACACTACCGCCATGGCGGAGTTTGCCGAGATTGACCGGTCGAAAGTTCAATGGCCGCACGAGCGCCGCGAATTCCTTCTTGGCAGCCACTTCATCACCCGCATAGAACAAGACTCGCTTGCCAGGACCATCGACATGGCCGTCCATAAATTCTGGTGGCAGCGTGTTAAACGCCTTGATCACACGGGCATTATTAGCAGCCCGCGCTACCACTTCGCTCCCGGTAAACGGTGCCGTCTTGATTTTCTTGAAATCAGCCGTAAACTGGTTGGTTGCATCGATAACGATGCGCTGATCATAGTCAGCAACCTGTCCTAATACCGTTGGTGCTTGCTCAAATGGTACGGCGAGTATCACTACCGGTTGTTGCAACGCGGCTGCCACTTCTACAAAAGCAACGTTAGCCGGAAATTCTGCGCGCCGTGGGGCCAAACTAGCAGCACCACTGTGTCGGCTTAATTTGACTTGGTGATCACCCCGCGCGAACGTTTTAGCTAACACGCTGCCCACGGTTCCGGCACCGACAATTCCAATTTCCATGGATTTCACCACCCGTTCCTTCAATTTTGATTTGACGCAACACAATGACGTCGTTGATTCTGCCACATGCAGTCAAATCAGCTTATCTCAATGATAGCGAAATCCTGATAGAAATGCACCCGATACGCGCCGATTAGATTTAGGCCTGTGTCCGTTGATACGCGGTTATGCCGGCTTTTAGCCGCTGGATACCATCCGTCAACGTACTTGTCGGGCAAGCCACGTTTAACCGTAAGAAACGGTCGCCATCCCCGCGGTAGACGCCCCCAGCGGATAAAAAGAGTCCCGTTTCCTGGCGAATAAACGTCGCTAAGGCCGTACTGTCCGTCGTTACCTGACTGACATCCAACCATAATAGGTAGGTGGCCTGCGCTTCAATTAACCGGACTTGCGGTAATTCAGTCGTCAAGAACGTCTGGACTTGGCGCTGATTAGCCGCTAGTTTCGTTCGCAACGCATGCAGCCAGTCGTGCCCCTCGGTGTACGCCGCAATGCTAGCGGGAATCGCATACGAATTCGGCTCTGCCAGCTCATCGTTATTAATGCCGCGACTCACTAACGCTCGCACGTGGTCGTCCGGAATAATCAAGGTCGCCGCGTGCAATGCCGTCACGTTGAACGTCTTGCTTGGTGACACACAGCTGATACTGTTATGTGCAACTGGCTCAGTCAGCGATGCAAACGGCGTGTAATCATTGCCGTTGAGCGTTAAGTCACAATGAATCTCATCCGCGACGACCAGCACATGATACTTCAGGCAAAGTTCCCCAATTCGTTGCAGGGTCTCCCGTGACCACACGATACCGATCGGATTTTGCGGATTACAGATAATCATCATTGTCGTCAGTGGATCAGCTAGCTTCGCCGTCAAATCAGCCCAATCAATCGCATACTGGTCATCCTGGCTAACGAGGTCACTGCTCAGAGTGTGTCGGCCGTTATTTTCAATCGAATGATAAAAAATATTATAAACGGGAGCCTGCACCAACACGTTGTCCCCGACCGCCGTCATCTTACGAACGATCGATGAAATTGCCAGCACGACGCCGGTACAGAACATCAACCAGTCGACTTGGGGCCGGAAATGGTGTTCAGTGGCCCACCAGTCAGCAACGGCCTGATAATAGGCCGTGGGGACTTCTTCGTAACCGAAGACGCCGAATTGCGCACGTTTAGTCAACGCCGCTTGAATCGCTGGCGCAGTCTGAAAATCCATGTCCGCTACCCACATTGGGAGTTCGTTATCAGCGACGTCCCACTTGACCGAATTGGTGTGGCGCCGATCAAGTACAGTCTCAAAATCAAACGGCATGCGGTGCACGGCTTTCTTGTTCAACGCTAATCAGCGTCTGATGCGGGTCGATTTCGGCATCGTCCATGATGATTTGACCGATGGCTTGCGCATGAATACGGCCACTAATTGGATTCTTCACGCTATCAATGCTGGAAACGATGTCCGCATCGATATCCCGACAATATTCAAACGCTAAGTCGGTATTGAGCAACGTACAGTTCTCCATCTTGACGTTATCCATGTAGCATAGGCCCTGGTCGCTTTCAATCGTACAGTTGACGAAGCGAACATTCTTAGAGTTCCAGCCCAGATATTCACCGATAATTTGTGAATCATAAACCGTCACATTTTCGCAGTTCCAGAGCGCATCCTTGGTCATCAACGTGGCGTTGTGGATTTCAACATTCTTAGCGCCGTCAAACGCATAGTTACCGACCAAATTGAAGCCGTCGACTCGAATATTCTGACTATTCATACCGAAGTAATCCCCGACTGCTTGCACATCCGTCAAGGTGATATCCTGACAGTTCCACAAGGTTTCTTCCGCATCAGAGAAATGAACGTGCGCTAACTTGATTTGGCTGGCCCGCCGAAAGAGCTTAGGCGCCTGTAGCGTACTGTTCGTAATCGTGATGTCCTTGGTATACCAGATGCCAGAACGGGACATCGTTTCAAATAATCCGCGGTCGACCGTCACGTGCTCGCTATACCACAATGGATATTTCCACTTAAAAATGGGTTGATTCAGCTGAATATTGCGACTTTCCTTTAACGGCGATTCACCGTCCGCGAACGTCGTATTGTTAATTTCGAGGTCGCGAGCTTTGAATAACGCCCGTTCACCCGTCAAATAGTCTTGATTAATTGTTTTCACTTAAACTAGCGCTCCTTTGTTATCAATCAGTGTCACTTGTCTAACTTATTAACCAGCCTCAGAGGTCAAGTAGTCAGGTCAGCTCGTTCTATTACCACACGTCATTGGGTAACGCAATGACAACGGTACTTGCAGCACCTATTAATCAGTCTAAGACTTCAAGTTAACTTTAAGTCAAGCAACTTGTGCCATCGTCACGTGCATTTTGGCAAAACAGTACCACCGAAACGTCGTCCCAGACGACCGCTCAAGGTCTCCATCAGCAACGCCCAGCGCTACTGACCCGAATACTGATTCCAATTATGTTCCCGCGAACGATTTTTCGCCATCACGCCTTCCAAATCGTGAGGTTGATACGGTTCTTCTAAGTAACGCACTTCAGCTGGCGTCAACTGGAGGTCCGCTGCTTCTGCCACTGCGTCCAAATGGTGCGGTTTAGTCGCACCAATAATAGGGGCCGTGACACGCTGTTGAAGCCAGCCCAGATTAATTGCGGCCATCGAGACGTGATGCCGCTGTGCCAGTTCTTCAACGCGCGTAATCACAGGTTTATCAATATCGATTGTCGCGCCATACTTCGTCTCAGAGAACGCATCTTGACGCCGTCGCGTCGTTTCAGTGCCAAACGGGTGCGCTAAGCGGCCACTCGCCAGCGGACTATACGGCGTGGTTGCCAGCTGATTTTCTTGGGCGTAGGTAAATAGTTCGCGCTCATCTTCGCGATAAATTAAATTATAGTGACTCTGAATAGAAACGAATTGCGGGTAGTCATACTGCGCCGCAAACGCGTTGATCTGTGCAATCTGCCAGGCATACGCATTTGAGATGCCCAGATAGCGGACCTTACCGGACTTAACGGCCTCGTTTAACCCAGCCATGATGTCGGCCATCGGTGTGAGCCAGTCCCAGATATGGTAGACGTATAGGTCAACGTAATCCGTCTGCAGGTTGGCCAAACTCTGGTCTAGCGAACGCAAGATGTGTTCACGGCCGCTAACATGGTCATTGATTTCTTGCGTCGTTCGATTAGTGAACTTGGTTGCGAGAATCACTTGATCACGGGGAAATTGTTGCAGCCCCCGCCCTAAGACACGTTCACTCGCACCTACTTGATAAACCGGCGCGGTGTCAAAAAAGTTGATTCCTAAGTCAACCGCTCGTTGTAAGACTTGGTCGGCTTGTTGTTGCCCGACTGCCCACGAGCGCTGGTTGATAGCATCCCCAGTTCCCGTACCAAAGCCCATGCAACCGAGTGCAATCGACGAAACCTGTAAGTCTGACGTGCCCAATTGTCGATATTCCATCTGCGATAAACTCCCTTCAACGTCTACTGATAAGTCTATTTAACCGCGGTTATCGGTCGACGTAAAATGCTTTGTTCAAATAGTCAAGTATTACTAATCTGCATAGTCCACGTGAATCTAGTCATTTTAATAATTAATCCGAAGCCAAACGATTAGCGCGGGCAGTCGCAATTCAGAACGCAATCACCAACGAAGGCCCCACTCAGAAGTTTTAGCTTCTGAGCGGGGCCTTCGTTTATGATGATTCACCGGACTTGCGGGTCTGACTAGCATCTATTCGAAGGAACGGGATGATGTCGTCTAGCTTCAGAGGAAATTCCGTCCCTTACGTCAAATCCAGCCAATCCATATCTAGTCATTGCTATCAACGACCTACTTCAACTTGACCTTGACCTTCAACTGTTTTGGGCGTTGGTGGTGAGTCATCAACAGCCGGCATGTTCGCAATCTGACCATTCAAATCACTCTTAGCAGCGACCGCTTCGACCACGTCCTGACTGACACTCGGGTCCGCGAACCGGATATTCTCACGAATCGTGTTCGAGAACAAAAAGCTGTCTTGCGGCACGTACCCGATGGCTGGCAAGTAACTATCTAGCGCGTATTGCTTAATATCATGCCCGCCATAGGTAATCTGACCATCATACTGGTCAAACTCCCGCAAAATCAATTTCATGATAGTTGATTTGCCAGCGCCGACCCGTCCGACGATTCCGAGTGTTTGGCCCGCCTTCAACTTAAAGTTGACGTCACGCAAACTAGTCCCGGCGTCATTAGGATAGTTGAACTGGGTGATTTGATACTGAATATCACCGTGGGGCCGCTGTTCAATGCCGCGTTTGGCATCCACGATCGCACTCTGCTGATTCAATAATTCCATGACTCGATCATACGAGGCGTTTCCCCGTTCCATCGTATTGAAGAGCATTCCGACCGCAAACATCGGCCAGACCATCATCCCTAGATAGGTGACGAACGAGACGAGATTCCCAATCGTAATAATGCCATGGGTCACGTACATACCGCCGAGAATAATCGTCGCACCATACGATAGCGCGATAATCATCGTAATCGCGGGATCGAACAAGGAGTCGAGCACGTTGACGTGGCGGTTGATTTTAATCGTCTCGTCAATTTGTTGATTAAAATCGGCTACGTCGGCTTGTTCCTGTCCTAACGCCTTGATGACTTTAATCCCACTAATACTTTCCTGAGCCTTATTGTTCAAACGCGAAAAGGCCGCTTGGGAGGCACGAAACGCCACGTGGATTTTTTTACCTAAATAACGTGACACGACCGCTAATAATGGGAAGGGAACGACCGCAATCAGGGTCAAACGCCAGTCGATCAGCGTCATCATCGCAATCAACGTCGTCCCACCCGTAATGATGGAGTCCGCAAATTGGAGAATCCCGCCACCAGCGACCCGTTCGACCGCCGTTAAGTCATTAGTCGCATGCGCCATGAGATCTCCGGTGCGATACTTCTGATAAAAGGTCGCATCCATCTTCATAAAATGCCAAAAGAGGCGTTCCCGCAGCGTCCGTTCCAGACCGGCCGCACCACCCCAGATGGCGTTGCGCCAAAGATAGCGTGCTAAGTATTGACCAATGGCGGCCGCCCCAATGATGCCCAGATAAATCATTAAGGACCGCGCTGTTAAGTGGTGTTGGTTGATGCCATCCACCACATCCCCGATAATTCGCGGTGGAATAATGCCAATAATTGCTGTTAAGACTAGCCCGAGCACGCCCGCTGAATACAACTTCCATTCGCGCCGGAAATACCAGCCTAGTTTGATAAATATGCTCACACCGCACCTCCTGAATTTTAATCAAAATTTAATGAAACAACATTTTATAATACCATACTTAACCAAATCGCTTTAATGATAAGTTCCAATATCAGGGCAAAGTGATTGCGCCGCTGTGAAAATAAGCTTAAACTAGTAACGTTAACGGGACGGTCCAGGCGATCGTCCTTTTATATGGTCAAATTCCACCGTCGCGCAGCACATTGACGGCACTCGCAGGCGGTGGATCATTGGGCGCCATTCGGTGATGGTCAGCGGCAGCTATGCGGACATTTCGACCGAATATCGCGCCCATCGGCCATCACCGGCATGACTGGTCAAGTCGCGTGAGTACTTACTTAACAGGCTTGACTACATGTCCGATTGGGCTTGGTGAGCTGTCCAAAATACGCCAATTATCGATTAAGGAGTGTTTAATTGTGTCTGAACCAAGTACCGTTACTTTAAAAACGAAGCTCGCCATCCTATCCGTTGGCCTGCTCTCATTTGTCGGCATCCTCGTGGAAACTTCCATGAACGTGACGTTTCCCACGTTGATCAAAACGATGGGCGTCTCGCTCGATACCGTTCAGTGGTTGACGACCGGCTACTTATTATTGACTACGATCGTCATGAGTACCACTGCGTATGTGTTGAAACGCTTCAACCCGAAGCCCCTCTTCTTATTTGCCGCCCTCGTTTGTCTTCTCGGCGGGATTCTCTGCTGGATTGCCCCCAGCTTTCCGGTGTTATTGACCGGTCGGCTCTTACAAGCAATTGCGACGGGGATCTCGATTCCATTAATGTTCCAGCTGATTTTTACTAACGTCCCGCGGAGCAAGCTCGGAACTTACACGGGGATGGCGAGTGTGATCGTGTCGCTAGCCCCGGCGTTAGGACCGACATACGGTGGTGTCCTGACAAGTATCTGGTCATGGCGCGCTATTTTCGTGGGCATCGTTCCGATTTTAGCGTTGCTGGCCATTCTTGGCGCCGTCAACATTTCCGGTGAGGCGCTCGGCGTTGGTGACAAGAAGTTCGACTTTCTGGGTGCCTTCCTCTTAGCCGTGACGTTCACTAGTCTGTTATTTACATTCAACAACGCCGGAACGCACGGTTGGTTGTCCCTGAACTTTGGCGCCTGGTGCCTCTGGAGTATTGTGATGATTGCCATTATGGTCACTTACGCACTCAAGGGGCGTCGTAAGCTGATCGATTATTCGATTCTAAAACTACCCGTATTACGTCTCCGCCTGTTCAACTACTTTGGCCTGCAATTTATCAACATCGGCTTATCATTTGTCTTACCACTATTCGCCCAAACGGTGCTCGGCGCCTCGGCGATGATGGCTGGCTTGATGATGTTGCCCGGTGCCATCGTGGGGGCCATCACCGGTCCAATTGCGGGTAAGATTTATGACAAGCAAGGTCCGACGATGCTGTTGACCTTCAGTACAATCATGGCCAGTGTCGCTCTCATCCTATTCTGGTTGACCACCGACCACTTCACCGTCGTCTTGATTGCCTCAATTTATGCGCTGCTCCGAATCGGCTTTAACACCGGCTTTGGGACCGCAATTTCAGATGGAAGTACCCGCGTGCCGTTACCGCAAAAGTCAGACCAGAACTCTATGTTCAGTATGATGCAACAGTATGCTGGCTCAATCGGGACCAGTATTATGTCCGCCGTAATTTCCGGCTATGAAATTCATCATACGACGGTCACTAGTACGATGATGGGTAGCAAGTTGGATTTCATCCTGTTATTCATCTTGGCTATCGCCATTTTAGCCAGCGTCTTGCGCGTCAAGCGGTTGGAAGCAGCCCAACATTAACACGAACCGGTCAGATAAAATTACTAATAATACGACACAAAAGCCCAGGTCATTCGCTGACCTGGGCTTTTGTGTCGTATGAGTTTTGATTGATTGAGTCTTATCGAAAAGGCTATAGAAACGGCCCAAATGTAAAATGAGTGGCAATCAAACCATGTCCAATATTCAAGTTGCGCAGCTCTTTTTGACTGAGTGATTTTAGCTTGTCGTGGATAAAGCCATGCAGCATTCGGTTTTTCGGTGGCAATCCCATCGGAACGATACAATCCTTTTGACAAGTCAGATAGATATCAGTGGCAACCTTGATGACGCTTTTGCCATTGCTTAAATCCGTTGCTGCCATGAGCAAACACTTTTTATATCCACTAGGCTGATTCTCTAGATTTTCGGCATAAGCCTGATCAATCAACTGGAAAAAATATTCTGCCTCTTCATCCATAAGCCCCACCACGTTTCTGTTAAGTTCAATCCGATTCTGATTCCCCCATCGTTACGACTAGGCCAACCTCTGGCAATTTGGCCTCTTCGTAACTTGGATTTGTTATCCGTCATCTCGAAGTAATTGATATTGAAATCGTACCGCGCAATTTTCAAATAGCAATTACTTTGGGGTGAAAAAAGAGTTGGTGGACGAGAATAACGACTTTTGAATATTAGAACGCATAATTAACCTGTCAATATGGGGGTTTGAAGCAACTGGTTGCCTTCTTCAATTGTTATACACTCTCCCGGCTCAATTTAGCCATCCTCAAAGTGAGAATAAACGCTCCGTTTGACTTCCTTACACAATGTAAATTCATATTAACGACTTGGTATATTCCGTAAGAAGTCCCTAAAAGAAGACACGACGCATTCGGGTCTATCAATCAGTATATTATGACCAGCATTATTGATTACCTTAATATTGACGTTCTCATGTTGCTGTGCATATTTTTTTGAATCCTTATATCCCACAATATTGTCATACAATTCAGCAATTATACAGATTGGGACATCCCCTGTAATTTCAATATTATTTTTCACAAACGCATAACTATTTTTTTCGAAACGCGCAAGATATCTACTTTGGTTCTCACGCATTGGCGTGTCAATAACGTCTTTGAAGAGGTTGAACTTCTCTTTCGTCAAAAAACAGTTAGTGCTCGAAAAAGCTTGATATTCATCTGAATCCTCTCGAAATGTGACCAACGCGTGCTCCAAATGTTCGACATTTCGACGATCTTTATCAGGGATTAACATTGGAGCAATCAAAAATAACCCGCTTATGTTCAAGCTGCTCTTTAAAAGTCCGATACCCAAATAACACCCGTATGAATTTCCAATAACAATTAATTGGCGATTCGAAAATAAAACCTGTAATAACTTTACAATCATTTCTACAGTTTGATCAGAGTCATCTGATAAAACATTGCGAGATTTGCCCATTCCAGGCAGATCTATATATACTCTTGTAAATTGTTGTGATTCACCAAAATAAGGCTCAAAATTATTTATTAACGATTTCGAATTCAGCGGAAAGCCATGTAAGAAAACGAGCACACACCGTCCTGACCCAAAGCTTTGAAATTTTAGTTGATCATACTCAGACATATTCTATTACACCTCCACAGCAATCAGACTATCAACTTTCACGAGTTCAAAGATCACGTTTCAACGCGTTAGTCATTATTGCTTATTTAAATTACTCATTTATCCGCCTCAAAATATCCATCTTGTAATCTTAACATTAGGCTAGTCTCAAGTCACAACCGTTTTTTATAGTGATTAACAAATGAGCGGGATACAGCTGCTTTTAACTACAATCAAATTTCTTTAAAAGTAGCCAAAAAGTAGCTACAAAAGTTAGATTAAAGGCTTCCTAATAACAAAAAATCACGCCCCCAAGACGCGGTTTTTCGTCTTGGAAGCGCGATAATTTTAAATCACCAGTAATTACTTACCAGCTTTCATCTGAATTTCAGCCTCAGCGGGTTCTTGCATATCGTGTTGTTTGAGGAAGACCATGGAAGCCCACAGTAATCCTAGCGACACGATCGTAATCCCTGCTAAGACAATGATTGATGACCAGAAAATGCCATTGCCCCAACCACCTGTCAATGCTTGCCGGAACGCTTGAATTGAGTACGTTAATGGCAAGTATGGGTGAATAACGTTGAAGAACTTGTTAGTGATTTCCATTGGGAAGGTCCCACCAGAACCACCAAGTTGTAGCATCAAGATAACCATCGCGACAAACCGTCCTGGGTTATCGAATAACATCGATAAGAACATGACTAGGAACATTGACGCAAATGCAATCATGATCGCAGTCAAGTAGTATTCTGGCACACTGATTGGTTTCAAACCAGCGACAAGTAATACCGTCGCTTCGATGACCGCCATGGCAAGTGCCACGGGACCACCAACGGCCACTTTACTCCAGAACCATTGCGTTGGCGTACCATCATCATCCGCAATCCGCCGAATTGGATAAGCGAAGTTGAAGACGATTGCCCCAACATAGAGCGCCAATGACAGAACGTAAGGTGCTAACGCGTGACCATAATTTGGTACGTGCGTATAGTCTTTGTAAGACGTCTTGGTTGGCGCTGCCATCATTTTCGCATTCGCGTTCTTTAATGGCGTTGCGTTAACTTGATCCGCCCCCTCTTGTAAGGAAGTGGCGAGCGTCTTGTTACCATCCTTGAGCTGCTTCGTCCCTGATAAGAGTTTGGCGGAGTTGTTATCAAGCTGGGTGGCACCGTCATTTAGTTGACTAACGCCACTCGTCAATTGCCCAGTGCTACCTTGCAATGTTTGCAAGCCACTATTTAACTGACCGGCACCGGTATCAAGTTGTTGCACACCACTTACTAGAACGGGTACTTGACCGTTTAATGTGACTAAACCGTTTGTGACTTGGCTTGAACCCGCGTAAAGTTGTTGCACACCACTTACTAGAACGGGTACTTGACCATTTAATGTGACTAAGCCATTTGTAACTTGACTTGAACCAGCAAAGAGTTGTTGCACTGCACTCGTAAGAACTGGCACTTGGCCATTTAGCACAATCAGACCATTTGTAACTTGGTCTGAACCAGCTAAGAGTCGTTGTACGCCGTTTACTAAAACGGGTACTTGACCATTTAATGTGACTAGACCGTTTGTAACTTTATTTGAACCAGCAAAGAGTTGTTGCACTGCACTCGTAAGAACTGGCACTTGGCCATTTAGTACAATTAGACCATTTGTAACTTGGTCTGAACCAATATAAAGCTTTTGCCCACCCTTGTCTAGAGCGACCAAACTAGTCGTCACCTTACCAGAACCATCTTTCAATTGTTGGACACCACTTACTAACTGAGGAACCTGACCATTCATCGTTACCAAGCCAGTCGTGATTTGGTTAGAACCGACTTGTAGTTTACCGACTGCTTCCTGGGTTGTGCCGATACCATCAGTAACTGCTTGAGAACCAGCTTTCAATTGATTGATACCAGTGATCATCGCGGGAACGTTACCGTTGACGGTCTTCAAGCCACCTGTAACGGTTTGAGAACCACTGAATAATTGTTCAACGCCTGAAACCAGTGTTGGAATTTGACCGTTTAGCGCTGAAGCACCGGTTGCCAGTTGCGTCGTTCCTTTATTCAAATCAGTTGAGCGGTCATTCAGTTGTTCTCCACCGTTACTTAATTGGCTAATTGACCCAGTAATGGTTGGAACAGTGCCATTAAGTTTGGAAAGGCCAGCAGTCAGGTTGCTTGCGCCCTGGTTCAGCTTAGCAGACTGTGTGGTCAATGCACTTGTACCGGTTGACAACGATTCAATGCCGCTCACTAATTCGGGAACTTTCTCATTCAATTGTGCCAATCCACCGCTTAACCCAGCTGTACCAGTTTGCAATGTCTTCAATCCATCGGTTAGTTGTTGAGAGCCATTAGCAAACTGACTAATTCCCGAAGTCGTGGAATTAATGTCTGAGATGATGGCGTTCATCCCAGCTTCGATTTTCCCATATTCGGTTACTAAGTCTGCATTAGAATTACTGGTTGCTGAGCTATTCTCCGCAACTAATGATTCTACCTTTGATAGACTACTCTTCACGTTCTGAACTTGTTGTGCATTATCATTAGTCGTCGTGCTCTGCCCAACATCTTTTAGACTCGCTTTAATCGCAGCAACTTGGGCATCAGTCAGGTTTTGTGATGACTTGAGACCGTCGATTTTGCTGTTTATTTGTGACGTAATATCAGTTTGCGTGGTCGAATTGGAAGTGTTTAAAGCATCCACATTCGTTGATAACGACTTCAATGCAGTATTTAATGCATCGCTATTACTACTGTTTTTGTTAGTAGCGTCAATTTCTTTTTGACTTGCTGCCAGCGCCTGCTCAAACTGTGTCATTTCAGTCTTTAAGGCTTCAATCTTCGTTTTGGTTGCGGAATCAGTGGCCGCTTCTGATAACTGATTCAACCCATCAGAAATCTTAGCACTATTTGTTTGTAGGTCACTAACACTCGAATTTACTGTCTGAGCACCGGTTGATAACGCGTTAACCGAACTGCTTAAGTCACTGGTATTTGACTTCAACTGGCTCGCACCATTATTAGCAGCTGCAACACCTTTTGTATAATCTGCGACACCGGTGGATAATGCTGTTGAGCCATCTGAAAGTTGCGAAACACTATTAGTCAATTTTCCAGTTTGACCATTTAATTTAGTTAAACCTGTCGTTAACTGATAAACACCATCAGTATATGTGGCAACTCCGACCTTAACCTGTTTTGAGCCGTTTGCTAAATCCTTAGTTGCTTTGCTAATTGTACCCGTTTGACCGTTTAACTTTTCTAATCCAGTGGTGACCTCGCCTGAACCATCTGTCAATAATTTGACGCCATCTGCTAACGTTCCGGCATTATTGCCTAGCTTCAACAGACCTTCAGTAATCGATTGTGACCCAATCTGCAATGTTGGCAGCTTTGCCCCAAGTTGTTGCAAGCCATCAGAAACTTTTGTCGAACCATTAGTCAGTTGATCAACACCACTGACCATTGGAACCACTTTTCCTTGCAATACAGTCAATCCAGTTGTAATCTTTCCAGATCCATCGATCAACATGCCTGCCGAATTGGTCAGAGTAGCTAGACCGCTTGTGACTTGCCCAGAACCATCTTTCAGCTGACTGACACCACTAGTCAATTCGCCGGTCTTACCATTTAGTGTAGATAGACCATTTGTAACTTGTCCAGAGCCACTTGCCAACTGACTGACACCACTGGCCAACTTGCCAGTTTTACCATCCAGCGTATACAGGCCATTTGTCACCTGTCCAGAACCATCTTTCAACTGACTGACACCACTGGCCAGCTCCCCGGTCTTACCATTCAGCGTATACAGCCCAGCAGTAACTTGTCCAGAGCCATTTGCTAACTGACTCACGCCACTAGCCAATGCCCCAGTCTTACCATTCAGCGTTCCAAGCCCATTAGTCACTTGCCCAGAACCATCTTTCAACTGACTAACGCCACTAGCTAGTGTCCCAGTCTTACTATTCAAAGTATCCAGACCGGTCTTCAACGCACTACCGCCATCTGCTAACTTTGCGATTCCAGCGGGTAGTTGTTGGACCTTCGTATTCAGCTCGGTGGTCCCGTCTTTCAACGTATGGACCCCGGTGGTATACGTCGTCAAACCGTCTTGGAGTTCAACGCCACCATCTTTGAGCTTGGTTGCACCATCAGCTGCTTTTTGATAGCCGTCGCCAGCGGTTCGAATCTTCTTAAAAATGGCTAACGCGTAAGCCTTAGTGACTTCGGCGCGAATACTCTTGTTGACACGCGAAACGCCGGTATCGGTAATAACTTTCGCAATGTAGTTGAGTGATTCGTTAGTCTCATAATGCAAGTTCATCTTTTTCGGATGCGTATCCGTCATGGTCGTTGCATTCTTTGAGAAGTCACTTGGAATCGTGACGACCGTATAATACTTCCGATTTTTGAGCCCTTGTTGTGCCTGTTTGGCTGAAACGAAGTGCCATTCCAAATCGTCGTTTTTCTTTAAATTGGTTACCATTTGCTTACCAACTGCAAATTTTTGGCCTTGATAGTTCACTGACTTATCTTGGTTAACGACTGCAACTGGTAAGTTTTGCGTATCCCCATATGGATCCCATACTGACTTCAAGAAGAAGATGCTGTATAGGAATGGGATCAAAATCATGACTGAAACTGAAATCCATAGTATTTTGCTATGACGAATTGACCGCCATTCGTCGCGTATCATTTTCACAACCTGAAACCTTCCTTCAAATAATTAATGCATATGTTGCTCGAGCGAGAATACCGTTGCAAGCGTCTCTTGAATCATCGCTTGCGTGCTGGCCGCCTGACCATCGCGATGACCGTTATTGAGCCACTGAACAATGCTCGTTATCACACCGCTGACAAGGTACGCCGTCAGATCTGGATGTTGGGAGTCGCGAATCATGGCGAACACCCGATCATCAGCCCCGGACTGAGCGACTGTGACAAAACAGTCGTTGATCACCTGCTGTGAACGCGTATTGTCGCCTTCGTTGTTCGTCACCAATAAGTGGCGGAGCACCTGCGTGTGGGTGCCGATAAACGCGGACATAATGGTGGAACCCATCGTATCTGTCCGTTCAACTGCCAGTAACTCGTCTAACGTGTGCATGACCATCTGCCGAAGTAAATCAAATTTATCGGTATAGTATCGATAAAAACTACTGCGATGTATAAATGCCTGCTTACATATTTGCTCAACCGTTATTTGTGAGATTGAACGTTGCTCCAACAATTGGTACATCGCTCGCTGTAAATCCAGCTCCGTACGAATTGAAATACCCATCACCCCGTTTTTTAAATTCTTATATTCGAATATAAGAATATAGTTGCCATAAAAACACCGCTGCATCCCCGTGCAACGATTGCTGGCGTTCATTCAGTTTAGTGCAAGTACGGTTTCAATTCTAGATCCGCTTTGAGCGTATGAATCAAATGCTCAACCTGCGTCAATGGCGCGTCAAACGTCACCCGATAATAATTACGAGTCCCCTGGTGTTCGACGGCGACAAAGTGTCGCTCTCTCAAAGTCTTCAGCTGATGTGACACTGCCGGCTGAGAAATGTGCATCCGCTCAGTCAGCTCACCAACAGTCATGCCCTTCGCGTGCTGTGACAGCTCAATCATAATCTGCTGACGACGTTCATCCGCTAAAACTTCAAAAATCGGAATCGTTTCCCGAAATTCTTGTAGTGCTTCTTCACTACTAACCATGCTAGTAGCCTCCTATATTCTTATATTCTAATGTTCGAATGTATCAATGATAAAACTATTTGAATCCGTTTGCAACACCTAAATTCCGTTTGTCGACAAACGCGACAAACTTAAAAATCTGTCGCAATTTGGGACAAATTAAATGAACACTCGTCTGCTAGCAAAGGCGCACTCACCGTTATTTCACGAACAGTCAGTGCCGATGCAATATCATTTACTTTCGATTAAATTGCCACAAAAAAACGCCTGACCACGCAGTCAGACGTTTCCAAGGGTAATTAGTACTAGCAATCATAACGATTGATAGCAACGCCCGGTTGGGAGCCGGGGCCGTTGTATGGAAAATCACAGGTGTTTGGGAAGGCCCCATGATTTGAGACATCGCGTTACTTGTTAATAATGACAGATACATCAGCAAATTAACGGCGGTTAAGTAACTCGAATAACTACAGTATAACCGCTCACCCAAACTTTGCCAGTCCTAGTTTAATCAGATTGTCGCAAAACACAACACATCGTGAAAACTGTTGTATTGATGGGTTGTATTCAAAAAGCACAATGCCCGTCACACAGGGCTTGAAGTCCGTCTCCACGCCTAGTTCAGCGCTTTTTTGACGTATTTATAACCATACTTTACTAACTCACGCTCGACCTGCTTCGTCGTAGTCGTTGATTGCGAATACCGACTCGCGTTCGTGTTCTGGCTACTGTTGACCTTATCGGCGCCCGCAACTTGCATGCTGCTATCGGCCTTGCCCCGGCCGGTCGCGTAATCGAAGCTAACACCCGGTTCAACGTTCCAGATATAAACATTGAAGTTGACGCTACCGTCCGTTGAAATCGCCTGTGACCAATAACCACGTGGCATCAGTTCATTGCCCCGAAAGACAGTCGTCACGCGGTAAATGACTTTCTTACCTTGTTCCAGTGCCGTCCGAACTTGATCCTCGTAAATCTGCATCGTTTTCTGATTGGAGTAAGCCGTCTGGGTTGCCAGGTTCTTCGGATTATCCAGACTGCCATCCTCACCAGAACGATATTGACCGTCAGAAGTCAAATTGAAGGATAACGTGTACGCGATCAAATGGCCACGATTTTGTGGATAAACCCGCTTGCCGTTCACCGTAATTGGCTGATTATGCCATCCCGTTGGACTCCAAGTCTGAGCAGTCCGGCCTTCTGAACGACCTAAATTAGCCTTACTCAAATAAGCCGTATCCGTCGTCGTTCTATTCAAAGAATCCAAATTACCATAATCAATTTTGGACTTCTTCCACTGACTTGCCGCCAAGGTACTCTTGCCACTATTGACCTTAATGGCCGCCGCCCCGCCTGATTTATACGTCATTTTGGCGAGTTGTTGATAGGTTTGTTGCGTATTGCCGTTCCCCGTCGTCTGTGAAGAAGTTGCCGTCGATTCACTCGATGACGTCGAACTCGTACCCGTCGTTAATTGACAGCCCCCGAGTAAGAGCGTCAAACTTAAGAGACCCGCTATGCCAACGCGCCGCATTAATTTAATCATAATTTCTCTTCCACCCTATCTTTTTTAAGTACACTAATATCATACCGTACTTTTGATAGGGGAACAAATGTTTTCTTTAATTATTTAGCCTGCCAATCCGTACGTAATATCCCGTACTTAACCGAATCATAATACCGGCCTTGCCAAAAGCGCACTTGCGGGATTCGTGCCTCTTGCTTCAACCCAATCGCTTCTGCAACGTGCATCATGCGCAGATTACCGGACCAAGTCGTTAGACCAATGTGTGGGAGCGTTGTGACTTCAGCAAACAAGTGCGTCAGCCATTGTGTCAATGCAATTCGACCAATATGTTCACCCCAATGTGCTTGGTCATAAATCGTTATACCAACTTCCAACCACCGCTGCAAATCACCATCCACAAAGTGCCAATTGACGCTACCCACGATTTGATCATCACGCGTAATTACCCAATTATGTTGCCGAATCAGCCAGTCTCGTGGCCCAATAATCGTTTCAAAATCGTGCTGGGTCGGTAACTGGTCATGAAAATAAGGGCCATTCCATTGCGTCCAGGCCGCCTCGGGGTCGCTGAATCCGAGTTGCCATAAAGTAGTCAGTTCCGTTGGTTGTACCGGTCGAATCGTAATTGTTGCCGCCATTTGCTCACGTCCTTAAGTATTTTTATCCGTTGCACGTCAATTTTAAATCTGGTGTTTTTCTAAGAATACGCTAATTAGTAGGCAACGACAATCATCACTTTCTTAATTGAGCTAGTATTGCACCGCAACTTATCCGAAGCACAAAAAACAGCCACCGTTGCTTCTGCCCGAAGTCACTAGTCGCTGTATTTCAATCATGATTCAATTAGTATCGCTAGGCTATCGCTTAAGCGCTAAGCCGTTGCCAGGCCTGTTTGGTCAAAACATACCGCATGACGTGAATGAGTTCACCACGGTCACTCGTGAAAGTGTGCAATTCACCGGCATCCTGCATGCCCATCTTGGCCATCACCCGACCAGAATTAGGGTTAACACTCGCATAATGAGCCTCGATAGTCTGATAATTCAGCGTTTCAAAGCCGTATCCCATCAAGCGATTGCCGGCTTCGGCGACGTAGCCTTGACCCCACGCATCCGGTCGCAACGCATAGGTCAATTCGCCGCCAGCCTCGGCATCATGGAATTCATAAAAACCAATCAATTGATGATCACGACGCCGCTCGATACCGAAGACTCGAGTCCTGTCCGCCAAAAAGTGATCCGTGAATACTTGCTCGAACGCGTCCACGCTCTGAACCCGTCGATAACGTAGATAGGCAACGACCTGTGGATCAAAAATCATGTCCGCCAACACATCATGATCCGCAGTTGTCATTGGTCGTAATATCAACCGTTCCGTTTCAAACTGTGCCAAAATTTCATCCCCAAATTATTATTGATGGGTTAATTATAATAATTTACTTGCTAATGTAAACTAATTCGTTCCAGCCTTAGTGATTTGGTAAGGTAACCTGTGCCAGCATCTCAACTCCGACAGCTTCAAAACTGGGGTCGGCAATCTGGTTGACGTACGTGAATATTCCAGTACTACACTGTAACAGTAACCACTGCTTCACTAATGGCGGCATTTGCAAATCTGCGCCATAACCTGCCCAAAACGCTTGGATCAGAACAGAACGTTGCTGAAGATCCTCAAAAAAGAATTTTAAACAATCTTCGAGCGCGTATCCGCGCCGAGCACGTTCAAAATCAATCAGGACTAGCTGACCGCGATGGTAGCGAAAGTTACGAGTACCCATATCCCCATGTAAGGTCACAACTGGTTGCTGTGCTAGTGCCCTTCTAAGCATCGTCTGGTGGTCAAGGAAGTACTGTAATAGAGTCACTAGTTCACTGTAATGAGGACTAGTCTCTAACCGATCGACTCGAGCCACCATCCCATCGAAATCCAGAACTGGCATCAGATTTTGGATTGTCGGAAGCTGGACTGCACGATGAAACTGAGAGACTAGCCGGCCCATTTGGTAAACGAGCGCCGGAGTCAACGTTTTCGGTACAGGCGTTAGTTGCCAATCACGTAACACCAATACCCACTCGTGACTTGCCAATTGAAAACCAGCTAAGACTCGGTTTGTGAGCTGTGCGGTCACTTGCTGCTCAGTTCTAAATTTACGTTCGCGGTCTGGGCCAAAAACTTTAACAAAAATCACAGTACCGTAGCGACAACTATAACCGGTATACATCTGATTGAATGAGACATGCGCAATTGGAACCAAGTCTGCCTGTAACAGCCGTACCAGCGTTTCATGTTGTGATTCCATCTTGTCCTCCTAAATCCGTCCTCAAAATTTCGTCGTACAAAAAAAGGGCCGGTAACCAACCGTCCCTTAACTATGATCGACCTGCAAACTCATGCTTGCCATTGTGTATGTGCCTCGTCATGGACCCAGCCCATCCCGAGAGGTATTAATGCTTGTCACACGTTGTGATTCAACTAACTGAGCTACTTATCATTATCAATAATTGCTTATTCATAATGTCCTGACAAAGTAAATCGATCCGGCTCCCAACCTGAACCCGCTGACAAAGCGTATGTATGTTTCCCATAACTCTGTCCTCAGTATAGCGAGCTTGCATTGCGTTTGGATAACACGAAGATTACAAAAATGTTACAGCTGGTCTAAACCAGCCAAAATTAGGTCTAACAAGTCTTTCCACATTTGGTCAAGAAGTACTTGCCCCGTTTTCACGAACAAACCGCAACTGCCGAATTCCGAATGACCAGCTTAACCGGCACTCACATCAACCGTTGATTAACGCGCTCCTGCATGACCTGCCGGCGGGACCCGGTCAAGAAATAGATGGTCAGGCCAACAAAGATAATGACGGTGAACCCAATCGTCTGCCATTCAAACGCGTCCGGTTTCACCATCGTTTGGCTGCCAGAGGCCATCATACTTAGGACATCAATCGCAGCATGAATCGCCATTGGCAACAAAATGCTACCGGAATACAAATAAGCGATGGCTAAGAACCACCCCAGCGTAGCCGCAAAAATCATCTGCTCGATGGTCGCTGAAAGTGGTTGGCCGGCAAAGACATTGGTGATATGCCACAGCCCAAATAAGCCACCACTCAGCCAGACTGCCCAGTCCAGTTGATGTTTACGGTGACGGAAGGCCTGCAACAATAGGGTCAAGACGGCAAACCGATACAGCCATTCTTCCGCAATACCGGGCTCTAAACCACTCAGAAACATCTGCCAAGTTGCCGAGCGTAGCCGAAAGTCCCAATGAATGAACGTCGTTGCCCACGACCCACCAGCACTAAACGCATTCCAGAGACTAAAAGCGGCCCCGACTATCACGATCAAGCCAATCAGGCCGGCCTGAGCATACCGATTAAATCGCGCCGTTGGTCTTTTGAGGCCCCAAGCGCGCATCAACACCCAAATCCGTGATGACAAATCCAAAGGCCCCTAAAATACCCGTATCACTGACCATCTCAAAGACTGCCGGTGCTTTTAGAATCGGTAACAGTAAAAACGTTGAATGTGCACTAACGACGCCGCTAAAGATTGCGGTGATCAGCACCGCAATTCGTCCAATCACGGATTCAATTGGACGTGTGACCACAAATGCGACCGGAACAAACATCACCAGCAAATAGGCCAAGCCCACGGCAATCAGGCCCTGTTCGTCTAACCAGGAGACCTGACTCAGTAGAGCCAGCAGATTTGCCAGCAACACTGGAAATAATGTAAATTGCAAAACCGTTTGGACGTAATAGTTCACGTGGCGCAATCGCCACCAGTGCCCTTGGTCATCCTCAGCCACCGGCCACCAGGCAAACAGCCCCCAGACCAGCAGGACCATTCCACCAACGGGAAAGAAAAAGCCGTTGTTGGTGACAAATAATTGCACCAAGCCCGCCACAAACAAGATGAGCAACTGGCCGACGTACCAGCGGCGTAATAATTGTTCAATTTCTGGCGCCATTAAAAAATCCCCCAATCTGATATGCATTAATCATAACAGATTGCGGGATTGTCTCATGTCATTTTGTTTAATAAAATTGTGCGCATTGATCGATCAATTTAATGATAGACCGCTCGCCGCCGTCTTAAACTGGTGCGCGACTGTGACTCAGCTCAGCTTTCAGACTTTAATCTTTAGTCCGCGCCACATCAACGCTACCGTTTGGCCCCTAGTTTAGTACAGGTCTTGGACCCGACCCTGAGTCGTCTCATGGGCCAAGTATTCATCGTAAGTCGTGTCGCCGCGGTCAACGACACCCTTCGCGCTGACTTCAACAATGTGGTCAGCAATCGTTTGGATAAATTCGTGGTCATGGGACGTGAAGATGATGGCACCCTTGAAGTCGATCAAGCTGTCGTTCAGTGCGGTGATTGATTCCAAGTCCAAGTGGTTAGTGGGATCGTCGAGTAACAAGACGTTAGCCCGACTTAACATCATCTTGGACAACATTCCCCGCACTTTTTCACCACCGGAGAGCACGCTGACGTTGCGTTCCACATCGGTCCCTGAGAATAACATCTTCCCTAAGAAGCCGCGCAAGAACGTATTGTCACTCTCTTCTTTGGAAGCGAACTGTCGCAGCCAGTCGATAATCGGCATATCGTTACCGGCGTATTCTTCATTGATATCCTTTGGCAAGTAAGTCCGGGACGTCGTTTGGCCCCAAGTGACGGTCCCGCTATCTGGTTCCATGGCGCCCGCAATAATTTGCATCAGCGTGGTCGTCGCCAAGTCGTTGCGGCTGATTAAGGCTGTCTTTTCATTTGGTCGTAAGGTAAAACTAATATTGTCAAGAATCTTAACGCCTTCAATTGATTTTGAAACGTTCTCGACCCGGACCAAGTCATTGCCAATCTCACGTTCTGGCGTGAATTTAATGAATGGGTATTTCCGTGACGATGGTTTGATATCATCCAGCGTGATTTTCTCCAACTGCTTCTTACGGGAAGTTGCTTGTTTGGATTTCGAGGCATTCGCACTAAACCGCGCCACGAATTCTTGCAACTCCTTGATCTGGTCAGCCTTCTTCGCGTTGGCGTTTGCCTGCAGCTTAGCGGCCAACTGACTGGATTCCATCCAAAAATCATAGTTCCCGACAAACAACGTGATTTTACCAAAATCAACGTCACACATGTGGGTACAAACTTGGTTCAAGAAGTGACGGTCATGGGAAACCACGATAACGGTGTTCTGATAGCCGGCTAAGAAGTCTTCCAGCCAACTGATCGACTGCACGTCTAACCCATTGGTCGGTTCGTCTAATAGGAGCACATCCGGGTTGCCGAACAAGGCTTGTCCCAACAACACCTTCACTTTTTGAGGTTCCGTTAACTCGCTCATCTTCAAATGTTGCATCGATTCATCGATACCGAGGTTCTGCAAGAGTTGGTCGGCTTCAGATTCCGCGTTCCAACCGTCCATTTCGGCAAATTCGCCTTCTAATTCAGCCGCCCGAATCCCATCTCCATCGCTAAAATCCGGCTTGGCATATAGGGCATCCTTTTCCGTCATGATCTCATACAACTTTTCATGACCACGGATCACCGTTGATAAGACTTCTTCATCTTCAAAGGCAAAGTGGTTTTGGTTCAAGCTAGACATCCGTTCGTTGGGGCCCATTGAGACAGTCCCGGTCGTCGGCTGAAGTTTACCTTCCAAAATTTTCAAAAATGTGGACTTACCCGCGCCATTTGCGCCAATAACGCCGTAGCAGTTTCCCGGCGTGAATTTTAAATTAACAGCTTCATAAAGCTTACGTGTTGAAAACTGCATACTAACATTACTTACTGTGAGCATTGCATTACCTCTTCTTTTTATGATTGAAATTGTCCGATAGAAAAGAGGTCGGAATTAAGTGAACCTTCCAGACCTCTGCGTCGTTAATTATATGAATACAATTCTAGCATGCTTACAACTGCTTTGGCAATTAAAACCACGGCTAGTTTTCTGAAAATCAGCATGAATTTACATCGTTGACCTTACTAAGTCCGACATTGCACGAAAAACCAGTGGTCCTCGTCGACGCGACTGGCGCGCCCACTCAGCCACCAACAAGCGGCCCGTTTACAGCTTCCGGATGCCACTTCGACGAGCACTGCCAACCGTTTTAAATGAGGGTGCCATCATCAGGACAACAAGTGTTTCTCAATATAATCCAGCACCCCATTATCAATGTTGGTTCCAGTGACCGCTGTCGCATTAGCACGCACGTTGGCTGGCGCGTTGTGTATCGCCACCGCGTGCCCCGCGTAATGGAACATCTCTAAGTCATTCGTCCCATCACCGAAGACCAACATCTCATCCGCCGTGATGCCCAGTTGGGCACCCAATTGTTTGAGCGCTCGGCCCTTATGCATACCAGGTTGAATCAAGTCTAAGCTCCCCTGGCCGCCCGATGCTGGCACCGCAATTCCGGCCAGTTTGGGCGTCAACTCATAGACGAGCTGATCCGTCAGCGCCGGTGGACAGATAATATCGAACTTCACCACGGGATCCGTCACTGCCATCAGGTCATCGCAAATCGCGACCCGATAGTAGTATTGCTGCATATTGGCAACGAACTGGGGGTCCGCATACTTGAGCACGTGGACCGTCTCAGTGCCACAGAGCGCAATCTGTAAGTCGTCATACGCCGATAGCGCCGTTAAAATTTGCTGCGTCGCGGTTGGACTAAACGTCGTCGCTGTTAGCCCAGCTGCCCGTTGCCATAATTCTGCACCGTTACCACCAATCATCCACATATCCGGATAGTCGCTAAAAGTCGTCGCGAGTTCAGCCGCCTGATGTCCGCTGGCAATCACAAACTGGATCCCACGTTGCCGTAAAGCCGCGTAATCCTTTGCAAACCGCTTCTGGTCATACTCCCCGCGGTCGTTCAAAAATGTCCCATCCATATCCGTTGCTACCAATTTTATCGTCATCACTAATCATCCATTTCGTGTAAGCCTTTTCTAACCCTTAGATTACCGGTATTAGCCGCAAAGTACAAGGCTTTTTTCATTAAAACGCGCCACCGCCAGAACCGCCACCAAAGCCACCGGAACTCCCGCCAGAGAAGCCGCCAGAACCACCGGATGGCGAACTCGCACTACCGGAAGCATCCAGGGCGCCACTAAAGCTGTCGTTGATGGCACCAGACAGGTCAAAGTCCACCCCGCCGTAACCGTAAAACAGTGGGTAGTAGATCAGCATCCCAGTCGCCAACGCTTCCGTACCAAAATCAATGGCTAACTGCTTGGTGACCTGGTTGGCCAGTCCAAAGGCAGCCGCATAAGGTAACAATTGCTCCCATAAAATCAAGTCACCGACTTCGGCTGTATTGAAATGACCGATGTCTTTCATCATCCGCCGCAAGCCGTTGACCTGGTTGCGCAATGCCAACCCTTCATCAGTATTGATGGCGATGCGTTTGCGCTGAACGAGCCAGCTGACCCAGAAAATAATGGGCCGCTAGCACCGCAACCCCGGCCATGATCATCGCGGCAGTGGCACTGACAAATCCGCCGGCAACTGTCGCCAGCCCACCCAAAATTGTGACCACGACTGCCGCTGTCAACCAGCGATTCCGAATCTGATAGTTATTTTCATCTTGAAAGTTAGCAACCGTCTGATTGATTTCACGTTGCCACTTGCTGAACCACTTGCCGAGCCGTCCAGCTTTATCTCGTTTGCCATACTTTTTAAGGTCGGTCAGTTTGAAGTGACCGTCGACTGCGACTTTGTCAAAACAATGCGCTAGAAATGAGTTCGTAACTGGTTTTAACTGGGTCAACTGCACATCTGGGCGCCGCTTACCTTCAAGCGTCTCAATCGTAAGTTCCCGCTCAGCCGCTGCACGTAAAATTTCAGCCGTCAAGGCATCCGTATTCGGTGATTTTTGTGCCCATAGTGATTCCGCAACAGCCGGCGTCACCGGTGGCACCTCAAACGAGTGATTGATTGGAATCAGCTGCTGATGACGCTTGGCCGGGTGGCGCACAAACCACCAACTATAACCGGCTATCGCCACTAACCACGCAACGACCGCGACACCAAAAGCCACCTGTCTAATCAGCCGATTACGCCGCCGTTTAGCATTAGCTTCCTGCGCCAACTTGGCTTCTTGCTGCTGCACGGCCGCCTTGCGCTTGGTCGTTTCCGTCCGTGCATTGGCGCTGGTGACCGTCGTTGGAAATAGCAGGTGACTTTCAACAAACTGGTTGGCCGGATTGTGTTTCAGCGTCATCGTGACTCGCCCAGCCTGGCGATTGACCGTCGTCTGTCCGCTCAACGGACCATGTGTCCATGCTTGCAAGGCCTGCACGTTTTTAGCCGGCAACTGAATCACGATTTTGACATTTTCTAATGGCACGTCCCAGCCGCTACCAATGACTTTCCAGTTCAATTCCGCCGTATCGGCATAGTTTGTGACGACGCCTTGCAGTTGGTAGCGATAAACCACCCGCAAGCGGTCCCCGTCTTGTACCGACCGATAGAGTTTGACCCGCATCTGCTTGGCATTTTGCGTTAGTTCGTAAGTATTATCGTTCTCAAGATTACCAGCACTAGCCGGAATCACCATGCCACCGTTTAGTTGCGTGGTGACCTTTTGCAGCTTGGCGCCCTGAATGCCCCGTAAATCCTGAACATTGAAGACCCCGTGATAGTTATCATCAAATTGATAATTGACCGTCTGTGTCACGTTTGCACTGCCATCGCGTTGAATCGCCACGTTAACTTGATACTGATTGATATCGTAATCCGCCGACGCCGGCAAGGCTAAGCTCGCCCACAAGCAAAGTCCCACCAGAAATCCCAGCAGGGCCAACCAGTTGACTCGTCCCTTTTTCCACATACACTTCACCCCATATCCCCATTTAATGATTAGCCTAAGTGTATCATACTCGCTGCCAGTCCGGGCAGCTGACAATTGCGGCGCTTTTTTAGGCAAAATCGGACTTTTGTTGTAGCATGGAAAGTGACATGAAGGGAGACGTGCACGATGCCACAAACAACGTTACCGACCCACATTCAAGTGCGGGGCGCACACGTCAATAATTTAAAAAATCTCGATATTGATATTCCACTGAATGAATTCGTTGCGATCACCGGCCGGAGTGGCTCCGGTAAGTCATCACTCGCAATGGGCGTGCTCTATGCAGAGGGGGCCCGCCGTTACTTAAATGCGCTTTCGACCTTTACGCGCCGGCGAATCAATCAAGTCGGCAAAGCCAGTGTCGATTCCGTACAATACCTGCCATCCGCACTAGCGTTACGCCAACGGCCCCAGGTGCCAGGCGTGCGTTCAACGGTCGGCACGATGTCAGAAAGCCTGAACATTCTCCGTTTGGCCTTCTCACGACTTAGTTCAACCTTTTGTCCCAATGGGCACCGGATGCCGCCAACGCTGGATGTCGCCGAAAATGACGGCTATGTCACCTGTCCGACCTGTGGCGTTGAATTTCGCGCACCGGGCGCTGAAGACTTTGCCTTTAATTCAGCGGGGGCCTGCCCAACGTGCGGTGGCTTAGGCCAAGTGCGTCAAATCGATCCATCGCTGATTATCGCTGATGAGAACCAGACGATTGAGGAAGGCGCCGTCGCTTCATGGCACCTCCCCGGCCGTAATTTTATGCCGATCGTTGCCCGCGAGATTGGGATTCCCATCGATATCCCCTACAAGGACCTCAGTGCCAGCGATAAGGAACGCGTCTTACACGGCCCGAAGCAAACGGTCGCCATTAATATCCCGAGTTCTAAGGGGAAAATTTTTCATATGGACAACGCGGTGTATGAGAACGCCTTTGCCGCCGTCGAAGACAGTATGGCAACGACCAAAAACGAACGCGCCATCACCCGACTGAATCGTTTCTACAAGTTCGATACCTGTCCGGACTGCCACGGCTCCCGGTTCAATCCCCAACTCCTGAAGCAAGAATTGAATGGTGAAAATATCGCAACAGTCAGCGACATGACCGTTGCTGACCTGCACCAGTTCGCAGGCACGATCGTCCCCTGGCTACCCGCTAAAATGCACCATCTGGGGCAATCGCTAGTCGATGAATTGCTGCTGAGTCTGCAGCCGATGGAAGAACTGGGTCTGGATTACCTGACACTCAGTCGGCCCGGCGCGACCCTCTCAACTGGTGAATTGCAACGGATTCAGCTCGGGCGGACCTTGCGAAGTGCGACAACCGGCGTTTTGTACGTCCTCGATGAGCCTTCCGTCGGGCTGCATCCCGCCAACGTCGACGGCTTGATCAAAGCATTCCGCGGCTTAGTCGCCCAAGGTAACTCAGTCGTTGTCGTGGACCATGACACCAGTATTATTAGTGCGGCCGACGATGTCATCGAAATCGGTCCAGGCGCCGGCAAACACGGTGGTACGGTTGTTGGTCAGGGTACCGTGGCCGCTATCAAACAAGATTCGAATTCCTTGATCGCGCCATTCCTCAATGGTAGCGTGCAACTGCGCGAGCGGCCGGTACTTACGGACGAGGCCCTCTGGCAAAAAGGCGCGCTTTCAATTGAGGTCGCCCATCACTTTAACATCCAGGACATCACGGCGCGGATTCCTAAGAACCGTTTCACGACTGTCACGGGGATGAGTGGTGCCGGCAAAACCACGCTGGTCTTGGATAGTTTGATTCCTGCATTGACTGCCAGCGCGCAGAAGCGCCCCTTACCCGCGCACGTCAAGGCGTTTGATGCCAATCATATTCGCCACGTTGTCACGGTCGACTCGGTCCCGGTTGGGAAAAACGTCCGCTCAACCGTTGCGACGTATACCAATATTTTGGACCAGTTACGCAAGCTATTTGCGGCCACCCCGGCAGCGCAAGACCACGGCTGGACGGCCAGTCAATTCTCCTACAACGTGGCTGCCGGCGCTTGCCCAACCTGTGGCGGAACCGGCCAGATTTCGCTCGACGTCCAGTACTTGCCAGACATCACCGAAGTTTGTCCACAATGTCACGGCAAACGCTACAATAAGCAAACGTTGACGGTAAAATGGCATGACTATTCGATTGCCGACATCCTCGATATGTCCGTGGACGAAGCGCTCCCCGTCTTTGAAAACCAGACCGCCATCGAAAACACGCTCCAGATTCTGCATGACATGGGACTCGGCTACCTGTTGTTAGGTGAAAGTACGCCAGCACTCTCTGGTGGTGAAGCTCAGCGACTTAAGCTGACCTCCAGGATTGGCAAACGTCAGGCAGGAACTCTGTTTGTCTTCGACGAACCTTCCGTGGGCCTGCACCCCTTGGATATTCAACAACTGGTCAAAGTCTTCGACCAACTGATTCAACAGGGCGCCACGGTCATTGCCATCGAGCATGACCTGGACGTCATCGCCAACGCCGATTACGTGATCGACATGGGCCCCGCTGGTGGTATCAATGGCGGAAACATTGTCGCCACTGGGACACCAGTTGCAGTCAGTGAAAATTCCGATAGTGTGACTGGAAAATACTTGAAGGCCCATCTGGCGTTGTTTCGGAAGTAACTTAACGGCGTGGATGTAGCGGGCATTGAAGTGATGCCCCTGCCTGGCAGCTCAATTGGTTTCACGATTGTTGTCGCGGTTAGGCTATACTGGCAATTAACGACAATTTAATACTGAAAAAGCAGTTCAATAATAATAAGCGTGCCATCTCGAAAATTGTCATAAGTTCGAGATGGCACGCTTATTGACTTTACCGGGCAATTATTCAGTTGAACTGAATAAACCTAAATTGACGCGGATCGATGTGCATAAATCGCCCAAACGAATGCTACCAAGCACAGACCAATCGCCAGCAGACAGGGGGCGTTGGTCCCAACCAAGTTGTATAACAAGACGATTCCGACACTGCCAACCGGTGCCGCCAGCGTAACGATCGAACTAATTGTGCCGAAAAATGATCCGGTCAATTCCGGTTCAACCTCCCGCATCATAATCGCAAACATCTTCGGGTCTAGTTTGCCACTAATAAAGCCCACCGCAAACATTCCGACTAAAATCAAAGTGAGCCGCGGCCACCACAACAAAATGGTATAAGTCAGCGCTGGCGCCAGGATTGCGACCAACAACAATTGATATAATGAGCAACGGTCAAACCAGGTCGTTTTGGTCACACCGCCCAGCACGTTGCCGGCAATCAACACGATGTTGACTAACAGAATCGCCACCGAATAGCTGACGTGCAGTTGGGGTGCTAGACTGATGAATTTCAAATTCAAAATGGCATCGAGACTCATCGTGGCCACGTTTAAAATCATTAAATTAGCGAGATAACTCACCGCGTCCATCCCAGTCACGTTGCGCATGACACGCTGGATTACCGGCCAGACGGGCAACTGCTGCGGTGACGTGACCATCGTTTCGGTCGTTTTGATCGTCGTGCGACCAATCAATAAACAGCCTGCTGCCAGAATGAAAGTCAGCGCATTGATTATCCCAGCAAGTGCATAGTTGTGGCTTTGGGCAATAATCAGGACCCCCAGCGTCTGCCCCAAGGGTTCAATTAGCGTCCCCACACTGGAATTAACGCCCATCACTTGTTGCCGGCTGGCAGGCGCAATGCGCGCTTGAATCACAATTGTCAGTAGATTACCACCATAGCGACCGAGCACGTCGGAAACAAAATTAATCACGACTACGATGTAAAATACCCAAGCCGTCTCCTGATTGATGATACGTGCCAAAATCAAGTACAGCCCCGCTTGAACCAGTTTGGTGCTGATCAGCCAATTCGTTTTCTTTTGCGTCTGGTCAGCAAACCGCCCCGTCAGTCCACCGAAGACATATGGCACCACCGTTGCGACCGAGACGACGGAGACGAACCAGTGAGGATTTGAGAATCCTTTCGCATAGGTCAGCAGGATAATATTGAACAGGCTCACGCCCAGCGTCGTGAAAAAATTGGCGCTCAGAATTGTTTGCAACGTCCGATTTCGTAATAATTGAAGCATGTTGATCACCGCCATTAAATTAATAGCCTTAGCTTACCCTGCTGCAGCATGGTACAATCAACAAGTAGGTTGCATATATGCCACATAAAGGAGATTGCGATGGCGACAATTGGCGAAACGATTCATCAGATTCGGTTAACAAAGGGTCTTACACAGCAGGAAGTCTATAGCGGCATCATCTCACGTTCGTTTGCCTCCCGGTTTGAATCCGGTGCAAATGACATCGGTGCTAGCAAGTTATTTGCGATTTTAGATAACCTGGCCATCTCAGCTGACGAGTTACGGTTTATTCACCAGAATTATCAGCTGTCGCCTTATGAACAGGCTTTGGCGACGATTCAGCAGGCCTATCGCGCCCAAAACTTTCCTGCGATGGCCGACTGGATACGTGACCATCAACATAGCGACCGCGCTTACGAACAGCTAGTCGCGAGTTACGCCAGCATTCTATTACAGACCTATGATCATCGCTCAATTCCCCTCACTTCGGCCACTCGCCCAGCGTTTGACCATTTGCGGCAAGCTAAGACTTGGACCCGTCAGGAATTGAAATTAATCCAGTTACTGGTACCAATCGTCGCCACTGTCGAAGGGCTGCCGGCATTAACACCACTCACCACTAAAATGGTGACTAATTGCACTCGCTATCAAACGACTTGGGGTGACCCATTCCACGTTCTAAATGATTTAATTGCCTATTATGGCGCCTGCTTTCAAGTCCAACTGAACTTTCATGATTTTGACGCAGCCCGTGAACTACGAGCCAAGCTCACGGCCATTTCCAGCCAGCAACTCAATTGGGATGGCCGTCTCGACCAGCAATTTTGGCTCGGAATTTGGGCGTTATACTTTGGCGACTGGCAGGCCGGTAATACGCTACTAGATGAAATCTTTGCCCTCGAAGCGCGTCACCAGCCGCGAATCGACAACACTATATTCGCAATTCGGCGTGTCCGAACACAACAGGCACGGGCCTATCGCGAGGAACACACTTAAAATAGAGATGAATAATCAAAACGACGTCTCACTAACACTGCTGTTCGTAGTGTTGGCGGGACGTCGTTATTTAGATTGATCAGTTGTCTATTAAAATATTTTCTTACAAATTTCCCCATAATCACTAAAGTCCCATCAAAAATTAGTTCAATACCATCAATCTTCTCGCCCAAAAATTCTTTTGATATGTTCCTGAATATTAACAAAAGGGTCATCAGTCACCAAATTCGTCTGGGTAATTGCAAGACGCCTAGCATTACTAATGGCAGTAGAAACGCGATCTACGAGGAATTTATCGTATTCAGCACCCTTAAAACGCGCATAATCTTGATTAAACCGACCGGGTGCTGATAGTTTACGATTCAGTTCAAGTTTAGTGTAGGCTTTGCTGAAATAGATAAAATGTAATAAAATCCATGCTTCAAAGTTTGTACTAGAGAAAATGATTTCAATTTCATTGGCACGCGCTAGTTTTTGTGCACGTTGAATATCAGTATGTGTCAGATCATCCCGGTCAAAAACCGCAAAGACAGCATTAACTTGTCTCTTTTTCTTTAGTGGCCTCGTTTTATCAACAATTTCAGTAATTAGCTTAGTTCCTTTCATGCTATCCATAGATTCGATTTTTAAACCGACCTGATGTGCCTGCACATTGGAACCGCGATACTTACGTCGAAGCATTTTAAAATATTCAACTTCTGATGTCCCTTCACAATAAATACCGATAATTTCTTTTAATGGCTTGTTCTGCCGCTTTCTCCCCATAACTAATGACCACTCAATTTCGTCATATTTTGTTCAGTATCAATCAGTGCGTCCAGCATTTTATCAGGTTCAATGATTGGTGTTGCCCCAAACCGCCCCTCGACATAACGTTTCATATAGCTAATACCACCACGAGTCGTATGCCGAGTATCTTTAAAATCAAAAAGTGATGTCAGCTGACTTTCACCCTTAAAGTCCTTTTCAACTAAATAGATTTGGTCAGTGCGTAATTCAGAATCAAGTAATTGGAGTTCATGGGTGGTCAAGATGAATTGGTTCTGACTGGCGGCCGAATTGAATATCCGAATCATGGCTTGTGATAATTCTAAATGTAACGAATCATCAAATTCATCAAACAACAATGTTTTATGATTACCATTCAACTCGGCGTTGATAAAAGCTAACGCAATCATCAAGATTTTTTGCGTGCCACGAGACTCGCTTTCCATCGCCAAACTTTTGGTCCCAATCATGTTGCCAGCTTCATCATAAACTTTATGCACCGCGAATAATTTATTCATCATTTGATATGAAGAATATGATGGATACGACGGGTTAGCGGAAAAGGCCGCCAAATGACTGTCAGGCATCGTCGGCTGCTCATTAACTTCTAAATCAACGATATTGAAATCGGCAAAATGCAGAAAATTAAGCAACTGGTTTTTAACCTGTTCATTCTTGGCTAGACCGACTAGTTCACTAACGACGGGTGTGGGCTGATAGTCACCGACAAACAATAAGTCTTCAGCAAACCAGGTAAATACTTCGGTCGCGACACAATCGTTGTTTTGCATTGCGGTATATAAGACCAGGCTGTTCTTTTTAGTGCGCTTTGCAACTTCATTTAGCGCTGGCACGCTAGTCTTGAACCCTTGCGCCGAACGCTCAAAATAAACTTTGGGACGTCGTTTTTCAGTGATTGTCAGACATTCATAGCTAATTTGTTTGGCATTATACGAGAACTGATAACCATAAATCCGCTGACCCACCGAAAAGGTCACGGAAAACGTTGTATCAGACAGTTGTGTCTCCGGTGCAAGCACAAACCGGTCAGCCGTTAGTAAGTCAGTCACCTTACCTGGATCATTCAAGACGATGGTCTGCATTTGCTTCAAGCCAGCCAGCAAATTGGATTTTCCTGAACCGTTGGGACCAAAAATCAACAAATTCTTCAAGAGCCGTTTACCGTTCATGACGACCGTATGCGTTGCTTGAAATTTGCGTAATCGCTCGCCTGCTTCGGCTGACAACACGGTTTCGGCTTTAAATGATTTATAATTCTGCATGCTAAAATCGATTAACATCAAATCCGCCTCCTTTTCCTAGTCTTGGTTGCACAATCAGTCGTTTATAACTAACACCATACCACATTATGTCGTTTTTACGTGAATAAAATGGTTTAAACCTCTTAACAAAAAACAAAAATCAGTTCTAATCACAATTTATCGTGATTAACATTAGTTTTCACACTTAAATCAGTTCGTTAACTGTCGATTCCAACACAACACCGAGCTGCAGGCCTACAGTAACCATCATTATCGCTGAATCAAACGCTCAGTGAAAATTACGATTAAATAGATTGCTTAGATTAAAAAATGATTTGAAAATAGTTAAATTCCAGTGTATTGTAGACGCTAACCAATTATCTCAGGAGGTTCTCGCATGAAAAACATGACACGGATTTTAACGCTCAGTAACGGTTATCACATTTGGACCCATACTAGTAATCTAGGCGGCAAGACTAAATTACTCTGCTTACATGGCGGTCCCGGTGATACCCATGAAGTTTTCGAACGTTTTGGTCCTGAATTAGCCGCATTAGATATTGAAGTCACCATGTACGACCAACTAGGTTCTTGGTATTCTGATACGCCTGACTGGGAAGATTCAGCTATCCGTAACAAGTTTCTTAACGAGGACTATTACCTAAGTGAGGTTGATGAAGTCCGTCAACTACTCGGGTATGACCATTGCTATCTTGCCGGTCACTCGTGGGGTGGTATGTTAGCAATGACATACGCCGCTAGTCACCAAGCTAATCTCGACGGGCTGATCATAATCAGCATGATTGATAATATCGCTGATTATTTGAAGCGCATGAAGGCGATCCGAGAAGCCGAATTCTCTCCAGCCGAAAATGCATTTATGCTAACCGTTGAGAAACGGCAAGAATGGGATAATCCCCATTATCGTCAATTAATCACTCATCTCTACCACCAATACATCAATCGCCGCCAACCCAGTCCAATGCAACATCAGGTCGATATTCAGGCTAAACCAGTTTATAACCATTTTCAGGGTGATAATGAGTTTGTCGTCTATGGTGTTCTTGATGACTGGGACTTTTCCGAACAATTGGCAACAATTCAACTACCCACATTATTAATGTTTGCGGACCACGAGACGATGCCATTAGCGACTGCCGAACGAATGCAACGACGGATGCCAAATGCCAAGTTAGTCGTAACACCCGACAGTGGGCACAATCATATGGTCGATAATCCCGACGTCTTTTTCACCTATTTACGAAACTACTTTTCAGACCAACTGACAGATTCTACACACTAAACACAGCTATTAAAAATAGTTTCTGATTACTCGTTATTCAAAGGAGTACCTGCCTATGGAACTAAAACACGTTTCAAAATCAACATCTAAACGTCATACCAATCTCGATGACTTTGGCTACACACAGGAGTTAAAGCGCACACTCTCCGTTAAAGACTTAGTCATCTACGGTCTGATTTTTATGG
>NZ_JAGYGS010000149.1:0-925 GCF_018991185.1 Lactiplantibacillus sp. 7.2.4 | reverse complement strand
GGTAAAAAGGCTTATCTAGTGGCCCCAGCGCTCCATCGGAGTGCTGAAACTGTGTATCGTATTTATCGGTTTCTTGACGCTGGCGGTACGATTATTGATTACCAATGCCACTATCGAAAGCATAAACAACATTGTGGGCGTAAACCAATTCAACTACGCCCTGATGAACTGGCCTATATTCAAGCCAAAACTCAAGCTGGTTGGCAACCAGATACCATTATTAATCGCCAAGAACGGGCTTTCAGCTGTGGGGTTCGAACCCTTTACCGCCTTTTCAAACGCGGTGTTTTGGGGTTGTCGACCAAAGATTTACCGATGCACGGCAAACGGCACCCTAATGGTTACATTGAACGCCGTGGGAAAGCGGGTCAATTGGGCAGGGATTTAAAGAATCGTTATCAGGAATATCCTAATTTTAATCAAGAATTCGGCCATTTAGAAGGTGACACGGTTCAAGGTAAAAACCATCAGGGTGCGGTAACCACGCTGGTTGAACGACAAACTAAGGTCGCAATTGTGCTGAATTCGCATACCAAGTCGGCACACGATGTCAATCGTAGTTTAGCAGGATGGCTTTCGAAGCTGCCACGACACCTATTTAAGTCAATTACGTTTGACAATGGTAAGGAGTTCGCCGGTTGGCGAACCATTGCTAACCAATTTGATTTAAATATTTACTTTGCCGCTGTCGGAGCACCCAATCAACGTGGTTTAAATGAGAACACCAATGGTCTGCTGCGTAAAGATGGTTTACGTCACAATCTTATTATGGACCAGCTATCAGACAGATTTGTTCAAGCAGTTGCCAGTCGACGAAACCACATCCCACGAAAAAGTTTGGGTTACCAGACACCTCTGGAAGCATTCATCAGTCAGATTACAGATGAACAGTTAAAAAATTTCTAACTTAATTTGACAATTCGGG
>NZ_JAGYGS010000148.1:0-956 GCF_018991185.1 Lactiplantibacillus sp. 7.2.4 | reverse complement strand
TTTCATTAAGGGGATAATCTCGTTAAACTAGGCTTAATCAATCTAGCTTAACAGGGAGGCCATCATGCGCATTAAAAAAATCAGTTTGATGCTGAGCGCGGTGGGACTGATTATCAACACGTTTTCGCTGATAATTGCCATTCGCAGGTATCGTTCGCAACAACAGGAAGCTTAGTTCAAAATGAAAACCACGTTGTCTCGTGACTAAATTGGTCATTTTGACAACGTGGTTTTTATTTTCTTAATCGACATATTCATCTAAAACTTTGAGTCTCAGTCAATCACTCAAACAGGCGCTGTTCTAGCTTCGTAGCATGGAAACTTACGAACAGTAAAACCAATATGTCATTTTGCTTAGTTATGGCTCACGATGTTTCCCATAGAATCCGAGTGCAATGACAGATAACAATAGCCCTAAAATTGATACCCAGCGACGTTCTTGCTCATCAGTTTGTGGTAATTGAGCAGATTGCGCTTTTGATGAATGTGCGACTTTAGCGGCATTAATCAATTGAACTTGGGCGGTAGCTGGCTTAACGCTTGCTTTGGCTTGAGTTACAGGCTTGGCTGGCTTGATGGTGTCTGGACGGCCATCAGTTGTTCCTGGTTGGCGAGGCGTCTCAGGCGTCGTTGGTTGCACTGGTTTAGTCGGCTCAGTTGGTTTTTCAGGTTCTTCTGGATCAATAATGTCATCCGCGCCATCCGTCTTAGTCAGTTGGTAAATATAAGTGACAATCACATCGCTAGTGGTAAACTGACCAGTCGCGTTTGATGGCTGTCCGATTAGTTCGTAATTATCAAGTGTCAGCGGCTGAGTTTGATAAGTTGCCCCTGTCTTTCCACTAAGAACGATTGGATCAGCCAGTGAAATACCATCTTTAGAGATATGATGAACAGTTACTGTTCCCTTAGTGTCTGGAATCGTTAGCGCATTCTTGCTATAAACGTAAGTCACG
>NZ_JAGYGS010000147.1:0-969 GCF_018991185.1 Lactiplantibacillus sp. 7.2.4 | reverse complement strand
GAATAAGTCCGATAGTTTTCAATGGCCGTTGATTAATAGGTTCAAGTGCTGCTATGATCTCATTAATTGTTACATGGTTAAAGTTGGACTGTTTGAGAAAAACCAACATAACCATCGATTAAAAGATTCATTAGCAACCTACATCTATAAATAGTATGATACCATGTCATTTATAGATGTAGTCGGCTATTGTGGCCCAAATTAATAAATACCACGTTGGCGCCAACTGAATTAACTATTAAAATTTCGGTGGTTAAAATCAGCAATAGTATAACTCTAACATTCACGATAAGTAACTACCAGCGACTGGATAAGTGTACCTTTTTAAGGAGGCCCAAAATTGATGTTACCATTATTGATCTTATTAGTTGAGTTTATTTTACTCATATATGTCATTAAGATTCAAAAAAAAATTATGAACTATACCAGATCAGGCGAGCTATATTTTTGGGGACTTTTTCTAAGAAAGAACGACTCCCGTCGCAAAATGAGGCAGCTCAAGAAAAAAGTTCTTCAAACGTATCGTAGAAGTTCCCTAAAAAACGAACTACTCTTCTGGTTAGAATTTACAGTTGCTAAATGTTGTTTTTATGGTTCACTCATATGGAGCTTTTACGTAATTGCTTTCGGAAATAGCAGAACCCCATTCTGGCCAGCCATTATAGGCTTTATAATGGCAATACCACCTGCAATAGCACTTCCCCAACAACTGTATGATTTTTGGAAACAACAACCTATTTGGCATGAGCACCCCATTGAAAAACAAGCTTTCCTACTACCAAACGAACAGGACCACAAAGATTTAGTTAGGTACCATTTGCAATCCTACTCCGCATTGTTCGTCATGGCAATTATAGGATTTCTAGTATAGGAATCTGAGCGTTAAAAAAGACAAGGTGAGAAACTAATTTTGGTTTCTCACCTTGTCTTTTTTTATCTAAATTTTTCTTTAATCTATACTTTATTATT
>NZ_JAGYGS010000146.1:0-1017 GCF_018991185.1 Lactiplantibacillus sp. 7.2.4 | reverse complement strand
AACTTCGCGATATCTTGATCGGTCAGTTCATCAAGGTCAGTTCCTTTGGGAAAATACTCTCGGATGAGACCATTGGTATTTTCGTTGGTCCCACGTTGTTGTGGTGCGTGCGGGTCTGGAAAATAGACTGAGATACCAAGCTCTTTACCGACTTCACGATAACCCGCAAACTCTGTACCTCGGTCTGGTGTAAGCGTACGAACGCGTTTAGGTGTGACTGTATGCAGGAGATCGATCATCGTTTGGGTCACATTCTTGGCATTCACTTTGGGAACCCGCTGAGATAATAAATACCGAGATTTGCGGTCCACCAAGGTTACCAGGGCCGAACGCCCGGTTTTACCGCGAACGGTATCACTTTCCCAATGACCAAACCAGCTTCGATTCTCACATGAAACAGGTCGTTCATGGACTGATGGGACATTATTAAAACGGCCACGTCGTTCGTTGACAGTTCCTTTAACCTTACGAGTTTTCCCACGATGTCGTAACTTTCGAGCGAATCCTCGAGCCCCATGACTTTTACGTTTAACGCCTAAATTATCTCGTTCAATTCCGCGATAAATCGTGTTGTAGCTGATATGCCAATTACTGTTCTCTAAAGATAAACGACCGGCGATTTGCTCGGGTGACCAGTGCCGTTGAAGAATACAGTGAAGGACAAAGTCGCGTAGCTTTAAATTCTCCAGTACCCTGAGGCGACGACTCTTTAATCGGCGCTGCTGATAGTTCTGCTGGGCTTTTACGGCGGAATAGGCACCCCGACCGCCGTTGCGTTTAATTTCTCGTGACACAGTGGCTTTGGAACAACCGATTTGATCGGCAATAACCTGGTAAGTATGATGTAAAGTTACACCTAACAGTATGCATTCGCGGTCTTTTAAGGTAAGATGTGTATATGGACTCATAGCCTAAGAACTCCTTTAGATGATTGTTATGGTGACTTCATTCTACAGGACTCAGGCTAGGAGTCTATTTTTATTTTCTTACTTGTTGCACTTCAATTGTAAATTCGTC
>NZ_JAGYGS010000145.1:0-1031 GCF_018991185.1 Lactiplantibacillus sp. 7.2.4 | reverse complement strand
GTTTTAGGTTTGTATCTCGTACAGTGGTGCCTCTTATATACCTCTTTTATAAACCTCTTTTAAACCTCTTTTAGACCCCTCTTGATCCTTACTCTCCCAGGGAATACAGAAGTTTATAGATAGAGTTTTGTCTGTTTATAGATAGAGTTTTGTCTGTTTATAGATAGAGTTTTGTCTGTTTATAGATAGAGTTTTGTCTGTTTATAGATAGAGTTTTGTAGTATTATATATTCATAAAACCATATTCATTAAAAGAGGTGCTTCATTTGAGTAATGAAATTGTTAAATATGATCCTGAATTAAATACAATCCCACTTCGAAAATTCACTCCTGTTGAAATGAATTTATTCTTCTCAATAGTTTCTAGAATGCGTGACAAGGGTGACGAAACTGTAAGGTTTTCATTTGATCAATTAAAAGAATTAAGTGCATATAAACCTACAGCAAATAACCGATTTATTGACGATATTGAAAGTACTTATCAAAAAATTTTAGGCTTACGCTTTGGAAGGCGTAGTAAAGATGGGCTGCATCGTGAATTTTTTGTTATGTTTACCGAATTTGAGATAAACGGCCATGCTGATGATCCTTATGTTGATATTAAAATTTACCCCAAAGCTATAAAATTATTAAATGAGCTGGAAAGTTGGGTTCGTTATGCTTTATCAGAATTCAGAGATTTAAAAAGTAGCTACGCAAAAACCATGTTTCGGTTACTAAAACAATTTAGAACTACTGGGTACGCTTACTTTTCAGTTGCAGACTTTAACGAGCTATTAGATGTCCCTAAAAGCTATAAAAGTAGCAATATAAATCAATCCGTTTTAAAACCCATCAAAGAGGAACTTACGCCTCTTTTTAGAGGCCTAACGGTTAGAAAAAAATATGGTAAAGGCCGCGGAAAACCAGTGATTGGGTATTCTTTTACTTGGAAGTCTGAAAAGAAAAACGCTAATGACTTCTCACAAGGTCAATTTCAAGATGAACGTCAAAAACTCTTTAACATTCAGCATAATGGCGAATTAACAGAA
>NZ_JAGYGS010000144.1:0-1038 GCF_018991185.1 Lactiplantibacillus sp. 7.2.4 | reverse complement strand
TCCCTGTTTGTAAAATTAAGTTAGAAATTTAAAAAGCCATTTGTGATAGACTTTTGAGTGTTGAAATCAAAAGAAAGGCTGATCACAAATGACCTATACTCATCTTACCATAGACGAACTCACTACAATTTATTCCTTTTGGAAGCTCAATAAAAAGGCTTACCGAGTAGCACCAGCACTCCACCGGAGTGCTGAAACCGTTTATCGCATCTATCGTTTTCTTGACGCTGGCGGTACGCTTATTGATTACCAACAACATTATCGACGGCACAAACAACATTGTGGGCGTAAGCCCATTCAACTATCCCCTGATGAACTGGTTTATATCCAAGCCAAAATTCAAGCGGGGTGGCAACCAGATACAATTATTAATCGCCACGAACGTTCTTTTAGCTGCGGCGTACGAACCCTATATCGCATTTTCAAACGTGATGCTTTTGGCTTGTTCGCCAAAGATTTACCCATGCATGGTCAGCGTCACCCTAATGGGTACGTTGAACGACGAGGAAAAGCTGGGCAATTGGGCAGAGATTTAAAAACCCGTTATCAGGACTATCCTAATTTTAAACGAGAATTCGGTCATTTAGAAGGCGACACGGTTCAAGGCAAAAACCATCAGGGTGCCGTAACCACACTGGTTGAACGGCAGACCAAGGTCGCAATTGTTTTGAATTCACATACCAAGTCATCACAAAACGTCAATCGTAGTTTAGCAGCCTGGTTGACGAAGCTGCCACGCCACTTGTTTAAGTCCATCACGTTTGATAATGGTAAGGAGTTCGCCGGTTGGCGAACGATTGCTAACCAGTTTGATTTAAATATTTACTTTGCCGCTGTAGGAGCACCCAATCAACGTGGGTTGAATGAAAACACCAACAACTTACTTCGTAAGGATGGGTTGCACCATGATCTCATCATGGACCAGCTATCAGATGAATTTGTCCAGGCAGTTGCTAGTCGACGGAACCATATTCCCAGAAAAAGTCTCAATTATCAAACACCACTTGAGGCATTCGTAAATCAAATCACTGATGAGCA
>NZ_JAGYGS010000143.1:0-1043 GCF_018991185.1 Lactiplantibacillus sp. 7.2.4 | reverse complement strand
GGTAGATTGCAAATTTAATCCGAATTTTTTGACAAATTAGTCAGCATCACTTGGTAAGGTGTTTGCCAGTTAAGTACTTTAAGGGGGCGCTGGTTAATTTCGAGTAACGTCGTTGTTAAATCTTGAGCACTAATGTGCTCAAAACAAGTCCCCTTAGGGTAAAAATAACGTAAGTTCCGATTGAATCGTTCATTACTGCCGCGTTCAGCGGGCGTGTAAGCATGGCAGTAATAGGTCTGAATACCGTATTGTGGTTCAAATGACACTAGATTGCTAAACTCAGTTCCACGATCGACAGTAAAGGTGTGTACCGGTCCCTTAAAAGTTGTTAGAAACATAGTTAGGGCTTCATTAACAGTCGCCGCTGTCCGATCTTTTAATCGGTAAGCCCAAAGAAAACGTGATTTGCGATCAATTAGCGTTAATAAAGCAGCCTTGCTATGTCCACGAGGTCCAACCACTGTATCTATTTCAAAATCACCGATGCGGTTACGTTGGTTAATCACAATTGGTCGTTGTTCAATTGAACGCCCTAATGATTGATTATATTTAGAACGTTGGTCAAGGTTACGCCGTTGGCGTAGCCCATGTTCAGGTAGTTCACTCAAGGAGAATTCAATTTTCCCCTGATATAGCCAATTATAAATAGATTTAGTGGCTAGTTTAAGCTCATGCGCAATCACTTCTGGTGACCAGCTTAGACGTAAATGGTTTAGAATGGTTTGCTTTAATTTGGCATTCAGTTTAGTTTTTCGGCCACAATGCGCCCGTTTATATTCAGCGTTGGCCTGTGCTAATTCAGCTTGATAAGGTTGACAACGAGATAATTCATAAGAAATCGTAGACGGAGATCGTTTTAACCGCTCAGCCATTTGGATATTGGTCAGTCCTAGCTCACAAAAGGTTTCAATTTTAATTCGTTCAGAATAGGTTATACTAGACAAAAGATCAGCTCCTAAAAAATGGGTTTGTGGTAAACACCATTTTAAAGGAAGCTGATCTTTTTTGTCCGAACAGCGTTCGGATTAATTTTACAATCTACC
>NZ_JAGYGS010000142.1:0-1056 GCF_018991185.1 Lactiplantibacillus sp. 7.2.4 | reverse complement strand
AAATACAAAGGTTCAAAAACCGAAAATTATATATTAAACATAAAATGAATCTTTTAATATTCCGTCTTTTATATACTTGCGAACATTTTTCTCTTTTTTAATTGCGTCTCTATAATAGGGATAATTATCCTTTTTTAAAAAAGCTCGTATCATCATCCAAAAATTGCACCAATTCATCATAATTTCGGCCTTTTTACCCATTTTGTGTTTATAACATAAATATGCCCTATTAATAATATACATAAAAATATGTTTTCGTGATGGGATACGATATTCTTGAGATCCAAGATGCTTTACTATAACCTTGTCGCTCATAATACATTTCAAATGCTCTGCTTTAGACTTCTTGTAATATGAATAACTAAAATCCAAATCTTCAGCGTAAGCATATCCCGTCATTTTTTCATCCCATTTAATCTTCCATTTATCTAATAAACTTTTTCTAACAACAAAGAAAAAGCTCATTGCCCATTGTGTTGGAACTTCATATGTAAGTATATCCGGGAATCGGCCTAAGACACTTTTTGTCACATAACCAATATGTCTATTCTTAAATGATTTGGTTCCTAACAAATACCCAAGTTTAGAATTTGAAACAGCTGCATATTCATTAACTCCTGCAATCATTGAAATGGATTGGTCACCCATAATTGATAAAACATTTTTTAATGTATTTTTATTGACATCAACGTCATCATCGGAAAATATGATCATTTCACAATTGCATTCCTTAAGAGCTTTATTACGAGCTTTTGTCGATGATGGAAGCGATTGGTAGATATACTTTACTTTTGCAAACGATGCGTAAATTTCTGTAATTTTTCTATTTTCGTTTCTGTCATTTGCCTTCTCACTTTGATCAATAACGATTAATTCATCTGGAATGACTTCTCCTTGAAAAAAAGTTCCCAACGTTCTTCTTAAAGAATCTGGTCTATTCATTGTTGGTATAAGGACAGCCATTTTATCATTTCCACTCATATTCTTTAAAATCTCCTTCGTTCAATCTCATATCAATATCTGATTCCAAATCATACGCTTCCATATCTGCATATG
>NZ_JAGYGS010000141.1:0-1087 GCF_018991185.1 Lactiplantibacillus sp. 7.2.4 | reverse complement strand
ATGCCTAAAAATTGGAGTTTCGATCAATTTAATGAGTTTACAGGTGCTTCTACTGGCATTGATATGGATCAAGTTGCAATATCAGGAAAAGATTATGGGTTTTCTAAGGTTAACAAGATAAACAAAAATCCAAACTCTGCCTTTTTTAATCAATTACAGAAGGTAGAGGAAGAAGCAAACAATTATATTCACAGTACAAACATTAAAACTTCAGTAGCACAATTAATTGCACAATTTTATAGACAGTATTCTTATTCATCGGCAAGCTGGATCCCTGTAGCCGGAGGGTTGAATAGTGGATGGTTAGCAATGATCAATTCATCATTGAATATTTCTAGCGAAAAAGATTTTAAAGCCCTTCATGACAATTCAACCGGCATTGAAATTGGTTTACCTCATATGATGGCTTCTCTAAATTCGCTTTTATTTTGGGGTGAACCACAATCAGCTTCAGGAATCCAAGACCTGGGAGGTTGGTGTGGAGATCTTTTAACAAGTATTGAAGATGCACATGTTAACCAAAAAAACTATAATTCTTTTTATGAAGCCGCTGTTGCCTATGTAGGAAAGAAAGGTCAGTTTGGACGCGAAGATTTATTAGATGATTTAGATGCACTTAATATTTATAGTACAATTAAAACCCAAACAAATCTGACTGTTTCTAAAATTATTGAAAATTACTATACTGGTAATGAAAGTTCCGTTCGCTTTAATTCCTATTTAGGGAACCGTTTTGATGACAATTTAACAACTTTAGAAAACGACACTTATATTCTTTTAACTGGAGGCAAAGGATCTTGGGGAGTTGCTTATAAGAAAGCTTTAGATGCTTTTAAAAAATTCAAAATGTCAAAATATTCTTCCTATACTGACAGTGAAGCTAAAGATACTGCTAAAGCCTTTCACTTGTTAATTGAACAAAATGCATAAATGCAAATAAAATGGTAGGCTATAATTTATATAGTCTACTATTTTATTTACTAATACGTTTGAAATTTGATAAAAATTACAAAGGAGGGACAAAGATGACTTTGCCTATCTTATTTTCTTGGCCTATGACATTTTTTGCATTCATACTGCTAACTAT
>NZ_JAGYGS010000140.1:0-1163 GCF_018991185.1 Lactiplantibacillus sp. 7.2.4 | reverse complement strand
CCCAAATTGCAAGAACAAATTAGCCACACGATAAATCCTATTAAATCAGTATTTTCATTAATATTCATATTTTATGGACTTAACTTAACCGGCGGAAGCAGCGGAGAAAAGCTCTTTGGGTGTTTGATAGCCAGTTTGCCGGCGCGGTAAATTGTTTAGCTTTGACTCAACTGCTTGGATATCATGAGGACCCAAAATATCCATGGATAGACCCTTGGGTACATCGCGGCGGATCATTCGATTATGCGCTTCGTTAGTCCCGCGCTCAGAGGAACGATATGGATGGGCATAATAAAGGTCAGCGACACCGGTAAGTACAGCGCCAACTTCCGAGAACTCAGCGCCATTATCGGCAGTAACTGACTTCATGATTGATCCGTATTCTTGACAGATCTTGGCTAGCTCATAGTTGACTGAATCGGCATCACGACCATCGATCAAACGTAGAATTTGGCAGCGGGATTGACGCTCGATCAGCGTTAAGATCACACTCTCTTGACCGTTGCGCTTGCCCACCACGGTGTCCAATTCGAAATGACCGAACTCTTGGCGCTGGTCGATGCTTTTAGGCCGTTCATCAATACTCCGTCCGGCCAGACGCTTGTGCTTGATCGAGTGATGATGTTTGGCACGGTGGCGCGTTTTTTCGAGTAGATCAAGATTGCGGACTTCAAGTAACTGGGCATCAATATAGTGGTATAGCGTCTTGGTCGAGACCATCTCCTCAGGTTGATATAAGCCTTCAAGTTTGGCCCGCCCTACTGCTGCATCAGGCGACCAACCATCTTGACGCAAATGAGTCGTAAAATAGTCGATAAAATCAGCGACACCGACGAGTTTCAAAGGTCGATGACAGTGGGCTCGATTAGCTTCGTACTTAGCTTGTGCTGTTTCTGGTGAGTATACAGCGTAATATTGGCGTTGACCATTCACTTTTTTTACTTGGTCGATCTCGCCGCGGCACAATTCATTATTGATTGTTTGGTGACAAACATTAAGCGCTCTGGCAATTGCACGATTGGAATAGCCTTGGCTGTGCAGCGTAGCAATTCTGCCTCGTTCAAACGAAGTTAGGTGCTGACCTTTTTTTCTGACTGTGGTATTCTGTTCTTGCATCAAGACAATAACCTCTTTCATTGTTTGTGTAGGAACATCAATGATAA
>NZ_JAGYGS010000014.1:0-64109 GCF_018991185.1 Lactiplantibacillus sp. 7.2.4 | reverse complement strand
ATTCTATTATAACAATATTCATGGCAGGTAACTTGATTTTGAACATAAATCATCATCTTTTTTGATGATTGTCGGTCGTTAATGTTGAAGCCGGTGACGATTTAGTACGTCGTAGCGCTAATGGATACAACCGTTGGGGACGTAAGCAACGGGTAAATGATGAGAAATTAGTGGGGACCCAACCGACTGCTCGTTCACACATGGCCCAATCTTCAAACCTTCTTCATAATTTGGGCGTAAAACGACAAAATGTTTCCGCTATCATTAAAGTTGACGAATGTTAACGATAATCGAATTACGGAGGACAAGACGATGCAAAATTATCAGAATGCACCATTTAAGCCTACCCCCGAGTCCGGTTTAACGACCACAGTAGTGACGGCCCAGACGACTAAATTCGGTAAAAACGAATTAGTGGCTGCGCGTCCCGTACCGCTGTGGCGGAAAATTTGGCAACATATGAGTGACGTCTCGTCGCTCGTGCTCTTATTTGCGGTTGGCCTAGCGACCTACTTAGCGTTAGCCCAGAATGGGGGCTGGACGAAGACAATCGTGATTGGCGCGATTTTAGTGATCAACGTCTGTATTGGGTTATACCAGGAAGCCTCAGCTGAAAAATCACTGGCCGCGTTGAAGTCGATGAGTCTGCCGACTGCAACGGTGCGCCGTAATGGCGATACGCAGACGATCCCGGCACCGGAAATCGTTCCGGGCGACCTGGTGATTTTAAAAGCTGGTGACCAAGTCCCCGCGGATGCGGTCGTGCTAACGGCGACTAATCTCGCGGTTGACGAGGCCGTATTGACGGGTGAAAGTGAAGCAGTTGAAAAAAGCGCCTATCAAGACGGCGCCGAACTGACGGACGACAGTCAAGTCTTTGCTGGAACAGCGGTGACGGCTGGAACGGCCACGATTCAAGTGTTAACGACTGGGATGGCGACCGAACTGGGCCAAATCGCTGGCCTATTGAATAAGACTAAGCAACGGGCGACCCCGTTACAAGGTCGGTTGAACCGCCTCTCGAGTTGGCTCACGACGTTTGCAGTCTTAGGTGGGATCACCATTTTTGCCCTGAGCGTCTGGGTCCAGAACCAAGGTCTAGCGGACAGCCTCATGATTGGGGTCTCACTAGCGGTCGCGGCGGTGCCCGAAACCTTACCAATCATTGTCACAATCAGCCTCTCGCACGGGGTACGACGGATGGCGGAACGCAATGCCATCATGCGCCGCGTGAGTGCCGTTGAAACGATTGGGAGCGTCGACGTGATTGCGTCGGACAAGACCGGGACATTGACGCAGAATCGAATGACGATCACTAAGTATTGGACACCAAATTCTGGTATCCAGACAACTGAAGAACCCCTAACGTCAGCGGGCCAGAAGCTGATGCGCTATTTAGGATTAGCAACTAACGCAGAAATCAACATGGTCGATGGCGAAGAACAAGCGATTGGGGATGCCACTGAATTAGCAGTTGTCCGCTGGTTGGCCCAACATGATTTAGAACGGCCGGAGCTAGAAACGACGATGCCTCGCTTGGCAGAAGACCCGTTTGATTCGACCAAGAAGATGATGACGACCGTGCATCAATTAGACGATGGGCAGCGCCTCGTGATCGTGAAAGGGGCGTGGGACCGGCTGCCGTTTGCGGACGACCAAGCGGCTCTGGCAGCGGGCCAGACCGCCCACGATACGTTTGGCCAAGCCGCTTTACGTGTCCTGGCCGTTGGGTACCGCGTCATTCCCGCTGAAGTGACGACGACCGACTGGGATGAATTAACTACTGACTTGCAACTGGCGGGGCTGATTGGACTGATCGACCCACCTCGTCCAGAAGTGATTCCAGCCATTCAAGCCGCTAAAGATGCCGGGATCTTCCCAGTCATGATTACTGGCGACCACTTGATGACGGCCAAGGCCATTGCGACGGAGATTGGCATTTTAACGCCCGGCCTCAAGGCGCTGAGTGGTGAGGAATTACGCGCGTTAAGTGACGACGAACTACAAGCACAAATCGACCAAATTGCCGTGTACGCGCGGGTCTCGCCGAGTGATAAGATCCGCATCGTGCAGGCTTGGCAACGGTTGAATAAAACCGTCGCGATGACCGGTGATGGCGTGAACGACGCACCCGCTTTGAAGGCAGCGGACGTGGGAATCGCCATGGGAATTACCGGGACGGAAGTGTCTAAAGAAGCCGCCGACATGGTCTTAACGGATGATAACTTTGCGACGATTATTGCGGCGGTCAAGGAAGGCCGAACGGTGTACCAGAACATTATTAAAGCCGTTGAATTCTTGGTTGGTGTCAACTTTGCACAAATCTTCCTGATGGTCGGTGCCGTGCTGTTCGGTTGGGGCGCACCACTATTGGCCGAACAACTACTGATTATCAACGTTTTAGCGGATGGGATTCCAGGCTTCTTCATCAGTCAAGAGCCGGGCGAACCACAGGCGATGCAACAACCGCCAGTGGCTAATGACGAAAGTATCCTAGCACGTGGCTTAGGCCAACGGTTATTCGTTCGAGCAGCGACCTTTACCGTCTTGACACTTGGCATTTATGCGCTTGGCCGTTTTGGACTGGCGAATGACCAAGCGTCCATCGGGATGACGATGGTCTTCCTAGTGTTAGCGCTCGGGTCAATGATTGATATTTATGCCATCAAGGATCGCCGACCACTGAGCCGGGACACGTTTACCCGCAATCCAATGCTTAATCGCGGCTTACTGATTGGGATTCTAGTTGTTCTAGCCATCGCAATCGTGCCACCGTTCCGCAACTTCTTCAGCTTGGTCACCTTACCAGCTAGCGCGTGGCTGATTGTCCTCGTCGCAACCCTTATCCCAACCGCTGTTCTGGAGCTGAACAAGCGCTGGCAAGCCCGGCAACGGGACCGACTCGTCGCTGACCCTGCGGAATAGGCGGAGTTAGACGAGTAAACTAATAAAGAAATATTTGCAACATTAGGTTGGGTCGCTTGATAGCCCGTTTAGCTGACAAGTCCTGACAGATTGCATTAACGTGAAATGGCCGTCATTCCAGTTGGGGGAATGGCGGCCATTTTGGGGCAGCATTTAGGTATGGAAAAAGACATCCGTTCAAGCTAGTAATGCTCGAACGGATGTCTTTTTTGAGTGCGCTAGATGCGCGAATCAAGTACAACTAATTAAGGCTAAAAGACAGGCCGTTGTGCTGGCTTGGAGCGTAAATCATCGCAATTATAAGCAGCGAGTTCTTTTAAGCCATCCTTGCTAGCGTCAAAGTAAGCGGTCAAGCCTTGGGCAATCATTAGGTTAAGTTCTTTTTTGGCATCAAACTGGACGACTAGCACGGGTACTTTGTCAGCGACCGCTGCGCCGATTTCGAACATTGTGCCAGAGTCCGGTTCGTTCGTGTCACTAGTCATATCATAATCGAGTAAGGCGACGACCACGTCTGCACGGTGAACTTGGCGCATGTCAGAAGCGTAGACGTATTGTTGCCAAGCGCGGCTACCAAAAGGTTCTTCCTCAAATTGGTGTTCTTCGGGAATGAAGATGCCATCTGGATTGATGGTCGGGTTGGCAAGTAAGGCTGCCTTGACCTGTTGGATGCGTTCCTTTTGGGCGTCGTCAAAAAACGGTGCAGCTAAGTAAACGTTATTCATAATGATTTCCTTTCTGGGCAATGAAATAATGATAGGCCTATTTTAGCTGAAAAACGGGTCGGGTTTCAAGCCCCTGTTTGGCAAATGTCGTCGTCGGTGCTGGTTCTAACTGGTATAAAAATTAGTTGGATACGCCGCTTAGCTGGTGGTCGTCAGCTGGCCGCCCTTGAACTTAATAACTTGCTCAATACGGCGTCATCAATAAATGGACATCGGTCAGATAAAATATTAATATTAAGTAGATTATAAATCTACATAACATAATGTATTGATGATGTTTACTTGAATCTAATTCTAAAATAGACTAAATTAAAATAGGTTACAGGGAGGAATATTGAATGGCAACACCAGCATTAGCAACGTACCATCTGATGGCGTGGGATGAACTGCCAGACGTTCCGGTGTATATGGAACAGCTGTTAGAACTCGTCAATGACGCACTAGCGCCACTTGGGTCGACGGTGACGAAGACGATGGTCAATAGTTATGTGAAACAACACTTTTTTAGTCGGCCAACGGGACGCCGTTACACCCGCAATCACGTGGTGGCAGTGCTCGTCGTTTCGATTTTGAAGCTGGACTTTTCATTACCGGTTATCAGTCAGGCAATCTTGCAAATACGTGACTCTAGACAAATTGAACCGCGTTATGAACAGTTCCGGCAAGCATTTGAACAGGCCTTGCGGGAACAACCGCTGACGATGGCGACGAATGATCCACTGACGCACGCGATTCAATTGGCAGCGCAGACGGTTGCGGCGCATTTATTAACGAATCAAGTATTAACGGATTTAGCACAAGCATAAGAGAACAATGGCATGAGAGAGGAAGAATTGAGAATGACAACGCGCAAGAAATGGACGCTGGCACTCGTCGCGTTTTTGACCGTGGTAGTGATTGGGATTGCAGGGGGGAGTTTTTATTTATACCACTTTGCCTTTGAGCCCACGCCCAAAGTTTTGACACACAGCTCAAGCAAGAGCAAGCATACCTTGAAGCAGAATCAGGCGTGGCTCAAACGGGTCAACAAGCAGACCTGGCATGAAACGTCCGCGACTGATAATTTGAAGCTGGTCGCTGATTACGTTCCCGCTGCGCATAAAACGAACAAAACGATCGTGGTCGCGCACGGCTACATGGGCAATAAGGAACAGATGGCGAGCTATATTCGGCTATGGCACCGCCAAGGCTACAACGTGCTCGCCCCTGATGATCGGGGTAATGGGAAGAGTCAGGGTGACTACTATGGTTTCGGCTGGCCGGACCGCTTAGATTATGTCAAATGGACCAGACAAGTGATTCGCCGTGTTGGAACGAACAGCCGCATCGGATTATTTGGAGTATCGATGGGTGGCGCCACGGTCATGATGATGAGTGGCGAGCAGCTGCCGTCCCAAGTGAAGGCCATCATTGAAGACTGTGGGTATACTAGTGTTGGCGATGAGCTGGGCTATGAACTCAAACAACTCTACCATTTGCCGAAATTCCCATTGTTATACACGGCTAACTGGGTCGCTGAAGCCAAGGCACACTTTAACTTCATGAAGGCCAGTTCGGTCAACCAATTGAAAAAGAACAAGCTGCCGATTTTCTTCATTCACGGGGCCAAGGATACCTTTGTGCCAACCAAGATGGTCTACCAGAACTATCGTGCGACGACCGTCAAAAATAAGCAATTATGGGTCGTTCCAGGTGCGGGTCACGCAGAATCGTACACGCTGCACCCGAAGCTGTATCAACAAAAAGTCAGTCAGTTTATGGCGACGTATTTGAAGTAATCGTTTGTAAACCGTACCTTGTCGTTAGTATCGTTAAATCTGAATGGCGTCGAATCTAAGAAGCGTATTGACTCTAGACAAGCTGGTGCGCTGTTCAGTTAGGTGATGGCTCCACAGCGTTAAGTCGGAGACCGGTCTGATTTGACGGTGATCATTGTTACAAAAAATAAATAAAGCCTGATTTCAAAATGCCGTGATGACGCGGTGAATTTTGAAACCAGGCTTTTTAATTATAAATTGGCTAAGTTCAGCGAATATCATCAGGTCGAATCGCTAAATCGGAAGTTTCCCAAACTGACGCCACTAGCCGGTTAAACGGTATTCCAGCAGTGCGTCTAGTTTGCGCCAGCTTTTAAACGAACTAACTCGTTGAACGTTTCACAAACGGATGGCGCATGCTAGGAATGAAAATCAGGACGCCGATGAAGTTGAGCAGTAACGATAGGGCGGTAAAGATGAAAACGCCATTGTAATCGAACCAGCCCGAGACGGCCCCACCAAGTAAGGAGCCCAGCATACTGCCAGCTGCTTGGAAGGACTGATTCCAGCTGAAGATTGTTCCCGTCAGTTCACGCGGCGTATTCTTGGATAAGAGCGTTTGAACGGTCGGGAAGAGCGCACCATCAGAGATTCCAATCATGAACCGCAGTAGGCCCAACGTCCAGACGCTTGAGACGAACCCTTGAGGGAAGTACATCAAGATGGCGAACACGAAGCCAAAGACGAGAATCCGGTCTGCACCCCGGTGATCACCCAGCCGACCGAGTCGCGGTGCGGAAAGTAACGTTGAAATCCCGGGCAGAGCGGCGATGATACCGGCCACCACCGTGATTGGACCAACGTTATGCATCAGTTCTTTGACATACAGACTAATAATCGGGGTAATCGAGTTGTTACCCATTTGAATAATCATCGTTGAGACAAGTAAGGTGATAATTAGGGTTGGATTTTTAAACTGACTGAGGAGGCTGCCTTCACGTTTAGTAGCAGTGACATCGCTAGGCTTGAAGTTCTCGTGAACGAGTGTCAAGCTTAACACGAAGACGATCAGTAATAGAATCCCCGTGATAATAAAGGTCAGGCGGATCGAGAAGACTTGCGCGAGCACCCCACCCAGAATCGGGCCAATCAGGTTGCCAGAAACATAGCCGGTCGTTAGGATCCCAATCGCCGTCCCGCTGTTTTCCTTGGGCGTTTCTGTCGCAATTAAGGCACTGGCATTAGGAATGTAGCCCGCGCAGAGCCCTTGCAGGAAGCGCAGTAAGATCAGTAGCCAGATATTATGTACGAAGCCCATTGCACCAATGACGAACGCCATCCCAAGTGAAGAGCGCAGTAACATGATTTTGCGGCCACGTCGGTCAGCAAGTTTGCCCCATAGTGGTGAAACGACGGCGACTACGAAAAAAGTCACCGCATAAGTGAGTCCACTGTACATCGTCAATTCATTTTTCGAAAAATCTCCCATTTGCCCGACGTATAGCGATAAGAACGGCATAACTTCGGAAAATCCCATGCCGGCGATAAACGTTCCAAGCCAGAGTACGGCTAGGTTACGCCGCCAACCAGTTAATGCTCCCTTCACAAGTGTCACTTCCTTAATAAGTTGATTAAGATTATCTTAATGCCATTTTAGGTTTTGTGCAATTAATGATCTTGGGCAAACTAGGTACTATCCAGACTAAATTTTGTCTAGGTAGATTTTATGAATATGATTTTTGTTCGAGAAACTATTTCGAGTTAAGCAAACGCAATTTGTTGACGTGTATCGTGATTGAGGATACTATGATATTACCAATTAGGTAATTTTTGCGATGATGGGGGTCGGCATGCGGATTGTTTACAAGAATAGTGCAGTCAAGAAGCAGTGTACTGAGCTAAGACAGGCAAAGAAGGATTTTTCTGAAAAAGTTGCAAAAAAGTTGCTGAAGCGAGTAATCTTTCTGGAGTCTGCAGAAAGCCTTGAGTCAGTTATAAATGATCCAACATTGCATTTCCACGACCTAAAGGCTGATTTAGATGGTTACTATGCAATTGACGTTGATGGTAGAAGAAGCCCGTACAGACTCATTATGCGTATTGATGGCTACAGTAAGGAACTAGTGTTTTCAAGTTCAAAGTCTATCGAAATAATCAAGATAACGGAGGTAAGTAACCATTATGAGTAAAGAAATTGAATATAAAGACTTAATTGCTTTTCATCCGGGATCCTATGTAGAAGAGATAGTTGAGGAGTTGAATATCACTCAGGCTGAGTTTGCAAAGCGGTTGGAGATATCGCCGAAGACGGTTAGTAAAATTATCAGTGGTGAGGATGACATCAGTCCATCTACAGCTAATAAGTTGGCAAGGCTTACTGGGATTTCAATGCAAACGTGGTTAAACTTGCAAGTAAAATACGATGCGAAAGTTCAGGAAATCAAAAACGCAAAAAACGACGATGAAAAAAGAGCGTGTGAATTCATTAATTTAAGGTATTTAAAGGATAATCACTTCATAGAAGATAAACGTTATCCAATCGATGAGAAAAGGCAGAAGTTGCGCGAACTTTTGAAATTGGCGAACCTTTCTCAACTATTTGAATTTAATGCAGCCGTTAGTTATAGGCGATCCAGGACGGAAAATGATGAGAAGTCAATCCTTCTATCAAATGTTATGCTAGAATTGGCAGTTAATAATGCAAGAAATGTGACCACTAATAAATATCGCAAAGCAAAGTTAGTACAGCTTTTGCCAACGATAAGAAAAATGAATGTGCAAGATCCTCAAGATTTCTATCCAAAGCTAAAAAAGCTTTTGCTAGATTGTGGTATTGTATTGATAGCATTACCACAAATGCCAGGTGCAAGATTGAATGGTGCTACTAAGAAGTTTAAAAATGGCAGTGTATTGTTGATGATTACTGATAGAAATAAGTCAGCTGATATCTTCTGGTTCTCACTAATTCACGAAATCGGTCATATCTATTATGAGGACTTCTACTCTGATTATGATGATCAAGCCCAATACGAGGAAAAAGAACAGGCGGCTGATAAGTTTGCATCTGAATTTTTTATTCCGTATCAGGATTATGAAGCTTTCAAAAATGAAGGTGTATATACGGAATCATCGATTAAGCAGTTTGCTACGAAGCTTAATATTCTTCCTGGAATGGTTGTCGGTCGACTGCAATTGGATAAGTTAGTCGGATATGATTCTTTTAACTACTTGAAGTCAAAGTATGAGATTGTATTTAATAGTAAAAATTTTAGTTGAAGAATTGTGAGATTCAAGTGAGTACCAAGCTCATTTGAATCTCTTTTTGCGCCAGCAATCATAGAATACACGAGTTAACTTGCGCCAAAAAATCCCTCACCATGGGACGATAGGATGCACACGAATTATTGGTCAAATAGACTTGACCAGCCGTCCCTAAAAAAACTACAATGGAAAACATTGTAGAAAGGGTGAACGATGTGCAACAAGAGTCGAAGTATCAAATTGAAGTGGTGGCGCCTAAGCACCGACACATGTCCAATTGGGATATGTTTGCAACCTGGATTGGCGCTAATGCCAATAATGGTACGTGGTACGTTGGTGGCGTGTTAGCCGCGTGCGGGTTATTGACTGCTCTAAAAGTGATTGTGGCATCGTCCGCGCTGTCGTATTTATGCTTGTCGTTGGTCGGTTTTATGGGGTACAAGACCGGGGCGGCAACAATGAGTTTGATTCGGGGTTCCTTTGGCGTTCGGGGGAGTTATGTGCCGTCATTCGTGAACCTCACCCAGTATATTGGCTGGACCGCGGTGAATACGTTTATCGCGGCGACATCCGTGAGTTACCTATTACATGATCTAGTAGGCTGGCCCGTTTACGGGAAACCTGGCGGGGCGAAAGGCTTGATTTTAGGCATTATCGTCATGAGTGTCCTGCACCTGCTCAGTGTCTCGGTCGGCCAACGCTCTGTCCAAATGATTGAGCGTATCGGCATTATTCTAGTTATTTTGTTTGTTTTATGGGAGACGGTCGTCGTCTTTCAAACGGTCTCAATGCATGACTTGTTAACTTGGCGCGCCCCAACGCATTTGCATATGACGGCAGGTGCTGGTATGGATACGTTAGCGGCCTTTAACTTGTCATGGGTCACTGCGGGCGCTGACTTTACCCGCTTCACCCGCAAACGGAGCGGAGCGACTGGTATGCCATTCTTGGGGGCTTTTACAGGCTTGTTCTGGTTTGCCTTCATCGGTCTCGCCGCAACCATCAGTATTGCCATTACTTCGGGGGCTTATGATCCCAATAACTCTGACCCTAGCACGATTGCGAGTCGTTTAGGCCTGGGCGCACTGGCCTTACTGGTGATCGTCTTAACGAGTATGACGGCCAACGCGGTCAACCTGTTGGCGGCAGGGTCCGCGCTATCCAACATTTTCCCACGGATTCACTTACGACCAGCGTTATGGGCAGTGACGATCATTGCAACGCTGGTGACGCTGATTCCACTCGTGATGGGCAGTTTCTTGGACGCTTTTACGGCGTTCTTGGACTACATCGGGATGGTGCTCGGGCCGATGATCAGCGTGATGCTGGTCGACTTCTACTGGCGGCATCATCAACACTATGATGTGAACGAACTAGCTAGTTCTAAGGGCCAATATTGGTATCATCACGGCATCAATTGGATTGCACTCCTCTGCTGGGTCTTAGGCGTGGTGATTTATCTGTTGCTCAAACAACTGCCTTGGATTGCGACTTTCACGGGAGCTACGTTCATCGATATGGTCATCATCGCTGTGATTTACATGGTTTTGATGCGAATTTGCTATCCGTTGACTGCCAAACAAGGCTAATTGGACTACAATGGAGGAGTAAACGAAATTAGAACGAGGGGTGTCATGATGTTTAAATTAACTGAAATTGACGACGTGTTAACTAATTTGGGTGACCATGCTGACTTTGCCACGATTGCCAAGAAGGAAGCCGACCTGGGTGTTCAACATTTTCAATACAATGTTGAAACTGGTGCGACGACTTATTTTGGTGAGAACGGCTACCTAGTAGAACGCCGGACCAATGGTATCGAAGGTATTGTTCAACCTGAAGAAGACGCTGCGGCCGTTGAAAAAATTGCCAAGCAGTACGTGTCTGGTGAAATGGCGCTAGCGGACGCTGTTAAGCATTTTGCGAGTGCCGGGTGTCAGGCGTGGACGGCCAACTTAAAACGTCAGGTCATCAATTTTACCGGCAAGGAAGGCAAAATTATGGCAACCGTCAGCTTTTAAATTGAAGCAAGCGAACTAAAAGGCAGTTTTCGTGATTCCCTAGTGAAAGGGAAGACGAAAACTGCCTTTTTTGACGGTATTTATTAGTTGCGGGGCTTGTACGGGTTTAATTGCAGTGCCAGTTCCGGCCGTAGTCATGTGTCCTGAAAATTCGTTGTGCCGGCTAAGGTCGCATAGACACCGTGGTGCATCAGTTTTGACTAGCTGAAACCAGCGCCAAGCCCGGTTTAATAGCCGGCTTGATGATATTGTTTGCTCAATCGACGTTCCAAACTGAGTAACGTCAATGGACTGAGTTTGCGTAGTTGGTCTGAATCGTAGCGCATGACTAATTGTTCAGGGCTATTGATCGTAATGCTGGTCACGCCATCTAAGCCTTGGAACGCCTGTTGAATGGACCGTTGAAGTTCCGGGTGTTGTGGCCAGACTGGCGACGTCAGCATCACTAAACCGTGTTCGGGGTGCTGGTAAGTCACATGGTATTTGTTGAGATAGCGTTGAAACATTTCTTCTGGATTCATAGCTCCTCCTTTAGTGATATGACAGTCAGCGACAAACTTGACGGTTACATGCCGAACCAGACGACCCAAGCGAAGAAGGCGGCCAATCCGACGAGTAAGAGTGTGATCAGTGCCCAAATCGTCCCAGCGATTTTAGCCCGCTGACGATAGTAGTGTCCACTGAGAACGCCACATAAAACGGCCAAGATGAGGCTAGTGCCAATAATCAAACCAATTGTAAGTTCCATAAATAGTATTCGACTCCTCACATTATCAATTTAATTGTGCAGGAAAAGTCAGTAAAGTGCAATTATTTATCAGGATTATTTCTAGTTATAATTCCTAATAATGGCCTTTGTGATAAATTAATTTATTAACAGGAGTAGCTCTAATTGTTATGACGAACAAAAATCCCGCCGAATCTAGCCGTGTTGTGCTGATTCGACGGGATTTTACTAATTGTTAGTCAAACGATTAGAAGTTATTTTTAATGTGCCTTCAAATGGGCAATTTAGCATTGCATTCAGCACATGTTTTAAAATATGGCGCCTTATTTAGCCGTCTTCTTAGAGAGCCGGGTTGCAAGCAACAGACCAACGAAGGCTAAGACTAAGTGAAGTAGAAGCCATAGTGGGCACCGTTAACAAACGCGCCGGCAGCTTGATGACCGCCGTTGCTGTAGTATGCGGCTTGGCCGATACCTAAGAGACTCGTCGCAAGAGCAGTTGAAATCGCACCAACGACTTGTTGTAAGGTGTTCATGATGGTACTACCATCCGCAGCGATTGGACCAGTCAATGAGTTCAACCCATGGGTCTGCGATGGTGACATAGCAAGTGGTGCCCCAATCATTAAGACGACGTGGGCTAAAATCACGTACCAAGTGGCCGTTTGTGTGCTGGTTAACGCTAGCATCAACGCCCCAACCATGCAGATTAAGAAGCCGAGCATTGCAGGTGTCCGAGCACCGACGGAGTCATATAACCGACCAGAAACGGCGGAAACGATCGCATTTACCAAACCACCAGGAAGCATGATGACCCCAGTCAAAGCAACTGGAATCAAGAGTCCCTTTTGGATGTACATTGGTAACAAGTACATGGCAGACAGGATAATCCCAAAGTCAATCATGACTAAGCTGGCACCAACTCGGAAACCAGGAATTGCGAAAGTTTTAAGGTTCAAAATTGGATTGTCCATCGTTAATTGACGATGCGCATACCAAGCGAGAATAACGATCCCGAGGGCCAGCGCACCTAAGACAGTTGCAGAGCCCCAACCTTGATCACTAGCAAGACTGACCCCAACGACTAAACTCCCGAAACCGACCATGGATAAGAGAATCGATAAGAAATCAATCTTTGGCCGGGTAACAGGGGCAATGTTTTTGAGTGACGTTACGGCAAAGAGGAAGGCGATGATCAAGAATGGAATAAAAATCCAGAAGATCCAACGCCATGAAGCAACCCCTAAGACGACCCCAGCTAAAGTAGGACCAACCGCGGGGGCGAACATGATAACCAGTCCGACCATCCCCATGGCGGCACCTAACTTATAAGGTGGGAAGATTTGCATGGCAACCGTGAACATTAGTGGCAGAATCAAGCCAGTTGCGATTCCTTGAATCATTCGACCGAATAATAGCACGCCAAAACCAGGTGCGGACGCTGAAATAATTGCCCCAACGGCAAAGTCGATCAACGCAAATAGAATCACTTGGCGAGTCGTAAACCACTTTGTAATTAAACTAGATAGTGGGAGAACAATCCCAATCATGAGCATGTATCCGGTTACTAACCACTGAACAGTAGCCGTCGTTACATGAAGCTGAGCCATCAATTGAGGCAGGGCGATGTTCAATGACGTTTCACTGAACATCCCAACAAAGCCACCAATTAACATTCCCATCATGGCTAGCATTGGATGGGCAACGGGAACCCGTGCTTGTTGTTTTGCTTGCGGGTTACTTTGAACTGAATCCATTATCTTTTTCACACTCACTTTCCTAAACAATGGGTTAGCATACCAGATAATTAATTTTTTCGTAAGTATTTTTTCTGAAAAGGGCTAATTATTTTCTTGTAAGCGTTTTAATTGACCGTGTTAGGAATTTGTGAGCCGCAAGATACAAACAGTTCGCACCCAATACTTGTGCCCGTTACCAGTTAAGCTGGGACGGGCAAATATTGGGTGCGACTAGAAAATTAAGGATTGTTTTTCAAATCAAACTAAATAGATGAAGAGAACCAGCAGGCAGAGGGCGATGATTAGTGCGAGCACCGCCGTAAACTTGGACGTTTTGTAGTGCTTGATACCAAGATAGCCAAAGCCTAAAAATCCTAGAAAAGCTAATATCATTATCCAAAATCCCATGAAGAGACCTCCAATTTATGGTTATTACTAATAGGTGGGGCGAATATCGCAGATAAAATTAGATGACAATATTCGTTATAGTAAAAACTAAACATAGTATAACATTATTTCGGTTTAAATATGAAGCGCCGCATGTTAACCATCGTGACGTCGTTAATCATTGGCATCTAATTGGCGCTAAGTTTCTACACTCAGCGGCTGGATAGGTCCGGTATTGCTGAAAGTCACACGAGTAATCGCCATAAACGCAAATGATACGCGAACGCTATACAATCATAGCGTTCGCGTATCATTTGTTCTTGACCATCATTCAGCCAAGTCGGATGTCAATTTTTCCAGACTGCCCGTATTCAAACGGACAACTAGTCACAGCGTCTAACTTAGACCTTCGCCTCAAACTGGTGGCCGCACTTCGGACAAGTAATGCGGACCCGACCGTGGTGGCGTGGAATACGAATTCGCTGATGGCACTGCGAACAGTGAAAGAACCGGTACTGCCAGTGCTGGGTGAGCGAATACTTGAGGCGGCTGAAGGGACGTGTCAGCGGTAGCCAAATGTGCTGAAAGCCGCGGTTGATGGCAACTTGGCGATAGATTTGCTTGGAGAACAGGCGCCAATAGCTGATCGCAATCAACAGGACGGCAATTAAGACCAACCAGTTGAAGCGCACGAAAAAGCTAATAATTAGTAGTAGTAATGCTAAATAGTTGAGAAAGCGATTCAAGGTATCGTTTTGCCCATAACGACCGCGCATCCATAATTGGAGGCGTTGTAAGAATTTAGAATTTGGTTTCAAATCGTGAACCCCCGTCACTAAAATAGTTAATATTAGGTAGCATAACACATTTTTTACCAGATTAATGGTACCAGTTGACTAGAATAACGGTGTATACTTATGCATATTATCATGTGTTGTGTCTGGCGGGTGAGTTTCACTGCTTTTTGCCTACCAATATTTCAGATACAACGCAGAGAAGATTATGATATCGAGGGAAGATCATGGCAATTCAAGCACATATTACACAAGCACAAGTACTCGACGCAATCAGTCGGGCCGCATTGACGTTGGACAGTCACAATCCAGAACAAGCGGGGTTACAACAACTACTCAATGAGTTTCGGCAAACTTTATTACATACGAATGGACAGACGGCGACGACCGTGCTGTATCACGGTAAGCTGACCAGTTATCTGTTGCAACACGCCGGTAATTATCCAGCTAGTGTGACGACCTTGGCGACGCTACTCGACCAATTCGTGGCGGCCCAGTCATGATTGCATGGGCGGGGTTGACCGCCTGAAGCTTAAATTTGATAGGGGTCATTATTCATCGGGTGCGAAAAGGGTTATGATAAGGATGACGGAAGTTTAGAATTGCTTTTATTCGTTTACGGTTGTAAACTATAATTAACTTCATTAGAGAAAGGTGGTCAAACCATTGGAAGCACAGACGAAAATCGAAATCAGTGATGCTGAATGGGAAGTCATGCGGGTTGCTTGGACATTGGGGAATGTGACCAGTAGCCAAGTCGCCGAAGTCATGGCCGATAAGATGGGCTGGAAGACAGCCACGGTCAAGACATTGCTGGGCCGGTTAGTGAAAAAAGGCGCGTTGCGGGCTGAAAAGAGTGGTCGGGCGTTTACTTACTATCCGATGGTTGAAGAACAGCCATCCATGGATGAAGCCGTCAAGACACTGTTCGGCCATTTATGTCAGATGCGGGTCGGCCAGACGTTGACCGATTTGATCAGTGAGACTGAATTAAGCCAGACAGACATCGCCGCGCTACAAAAAGTCTTAGCTGAAAAAGCCGAGCACGCGCCCGAAATGGTCGAGTGTGACTGCGTTCCCGGGACGCGGTGCTAACAACGGCAAGTCTAAAATTCTTACGCCAATCAGTCGCGAGTTTTAATCATGAAAAAGTAACGGTAGTCCCTAAATCAGCGGGGGCTACCGTTTTTTTGTGCCACCAGTATGCCCATTTTTTCCGTTAAGTCCGCTGATTACCATAAAAAGTGTTTTCCTTGACTTTTATCGTCTACAATTGTAAACTCAAACTGTAAATTACAAATGTAGACGTACGACATTGGGGAGGATAAACTTATGAAGGATATGGATATGCAACACATGCAGCATCATGATAGCCATGATATGGGTGACATGGATATGGGCAATGGCGAGATGATGCACATGGGCAACTTAAAGCTGAAGTTTTGGGTGTCGCTGATTTTGACGATTCCAATCGTTGTGATGAGCCCGATGATGGGGATGCAGTTGCCGTTTCAAGTCGTCTTTCAACCGTGGTCCGATTATCTGGTCGCAATTTTAGGAACGATTTTGTTCATTTATGGTGGGCAGCTGTTCTTTAGTGGCGCCAAAGCTGAACTTAAAAACCGGAAGCCAGCGATGATGACCCTGATTACGATGGGGATCAGCGTGGCTTATATCTATAGTATTTACGCGGTGATTGCGAATGATATTTTGCACACTAAGCCAATGGTGACGGACTTCTTCTGGGAACTCGCCACGTTGATCGTCATTATGTTGTTGGGTCATTGGATCGAAATGAACACGGTCATGAACGCTGGTTCGGCCGTGGATAAACTGGCGAAGTTGCTGCCAAGTACCGCGCATAAGTTGGTGGATGGTCAAGTAAAAGACGTGCCGATTGCGGACTTAGTCGAAGGTGACCGCGTTCAAGTTCGGGCGGGTGAACAGATTCCCGCAGACGGGACGGTTGAGAGTGGCGCGACGAGTGTCAATGAAGCAATGGTTACTGGTGAAGCAAAGTTAGTTGAAAAACGGCGTCAGGATCAAGTTGTCGGTGGCTCCGTCAATGGTGACGGTACGTTTGAAATGACGGTCACCGGGACTGGTGAATCCGGTTATTTGGCTCAAGTGATGAAGCTCGTTAGTGACGCGCAAGCAGCCAAGTCGTCACAAGAAAATATGGCGGATAAGGTTGCGGGACTGCTCTTCTACGCGGCACTGACCGTTGCCATCGTGGCCTTTATCGTTTGGCTACTGGTCGGCAACCTGGCCTTAGCCTTGTCGATTGCCGTGACCGTCCTCGTGATTGCCTGCCCGCATGCGTTGGGGTTGGCGATTCCCTTAGTCGTTGCCCGTAGTACGGCGATTGCAGCGAGTCACGGTCTCTTGATTCGTAATCGGGACGCAATGGAACAAGTCAACAAGCTGAACTACGCCTTAATGGATAAGACGGGGACGCTGACGGCCGGTAATTTTAAAGTTTCCGAGTATCAGAGTCAGACGGATGAGTTGACTGACGACGCCGTCTTAGCAATGATGGCCGGTTTAGAAAATGGCTCCAGTCATCCGCTCGCTGTCGGCATCTTAGCGGCGGCTAAGGAACAACAAGTCACACCTAAATCTGTCACGGATGTTCATCAGATTACCGGTGTCGGACTCAGTGGAACGATTGACGAGCACACTTATCAAATCGTCTCCGCCGCTTACCTTGACAAGCAACATCTGTCTTACGATAAGCAAACCTTTGACCGTTTAGCGAGTGCCGGGAACTCCGTTAGTTTCTTGATTCAAGATACCGCGGTCCTCGGCTTCGTCGCACAGGGTGACCAGATCAAACCAGAAGCGGCGCATTTGATCAAGAGCTTGAAAGCCCAACAGATCACGCCCGTCATGTTAACGGGGGACAATCCGCAGAGTGCCCAAGTCGTTGCGCATCAACTCGGCATCGACGAGGTCCATGCTGGTCTCTTGCCAGAAGATAAAGCTAAGTTGGTCCAACAGTATCAGGTTGACGGTAGCCACGTGATGATGATCGGTGATGGGGTCAATGACGCACCGAGCCTGGCGCGAGCTGATATTGGGGTCGCGATTGGTTCTGGGACGGATGTCGCGATTGATTCGGCGGACGTGGTGTTAGTCAAGAGCAATCCGAATGATGTCGTCGACTTCTTAGCACTAGCCCGGCAAACGACCCGCAAAATGGCGCAAAACCTATGGTGGGGTGCCGGATACAACGTCATCACTATCCCGTTAGCAGCCGGAATCTTAGCACCACTCGGCTTCATTTTGAACCCGATGGTCGGCGCGGTCGTCATGTCTTTAAGTACAATTATCGTTGCCATCAATGCGATGACGTTGCGGTTGCGTGATTAAAATAAACTGATGACCGTAAATTAATTCGTGCAAATACGTGTTTCGCTGGGTTTAAGATGCTAAAATGATAGTATTTAAATCAAGGATGTGAAACCTATGTGTACTAGTTTAACGATTCAAACCACGGCGGGTGATCAATTTTTAGCACGCACCATGGACTTTGCTTTTGAACTTGGTGGTCGGCCAGTCGCCATTCCTCGCAACCACCACTTTAGCAGTGTCACGAACGCCGATGGGTTTGACGCGCCCTACAGCTTTGTCGGGACCGGCCGTAATTTGAACGGCTACGTCTTCGTGGACGGGGTCAATGAACACGGTGTCAGTGCGGCCGCATTGTATTTCTCTGGTCAGGCTCACTTTGCACAACAGGCGAAAGCCGATAAGCTGAACCTCGCCCCACACGAAGTTTTGATGTGGATTTTGGGGAATGTCAAGAGCGCCGCAGAACTAGGCGACCGGTTGGCAAGCTTAATCGTGATGGAAGCTGCGGCACCGCTGCTCAACATCGTGGTGCCATTACACTGGATCATTAGTGATAAGAGTGGCGCAACGTACGTGCTAGAACTTGAAAATGACGGTGTGCACTACATGGAAAACCCAGTCGGCGTTATGACCAACACGCCCGATTTCAACTGGCACTTAAAGAACTTGAGCAACTACGTCAACTTGCAGCCTGAACCACACCCAAGCCGTCAATACGGTGAACTGGAAGTCAATCCATTTGGACCTGGTACCGGTGCACTGGGTATGCCTGGCGATTATACTTCGGTTGCACGCTTCGTCCGGACCGTCTTCATGCGGCAACACACGGATGCCGTTGATACGGACGCTGAAGCCGTCAACGCGCTTTCGCACATGCTGAACTCGGTAGAAATTCCTAAGGGCGTGAAGATGCAAGCCAACGGGACGCCAGATTACACGCAGTATCGCGCCTACATGAGCATGAACGAACCAGCATTCTATATTCAACCTTATGCTGACCAGACGATTACGCGAGTGGAATTGACGCCAGAATTAATGACGGCTGCTAAACCAACTGAATTTGAACTTAAGACCACGCAACAATTTAATGAAGCTAACTAATTTAGTCGGCTGTTGATCAAGAAGAAGGGCTACCACTCAAAAATCATCGCGATTTTTGAGTGGTAGCTTTTTGTGTCCAATTAAGATCATTAGCGACAGTTTTGCGGTCCGTAACCGATAGATTGATTAACTTTAATAATAAAATGGTGGTACACTAGATTATGGTTTAGGGGTACATAACTTATACTTGATAATGATTCCAAATAAGCCTTGCAATTCTCTGGAAAAAGATATAATATTTACTAGGTAAGAATGATTATAAAGTAAGTACGGAGGCGGCAAACATGAAGAAGAAAATGTCCTTAGCACAACGAGTTAACGTGCTACGTGCAAGTGTTATGGGGGCTAACGACGGAATTCTTTCCGTTGCCGGTATTGTTGTTGGGGTCGCGGGGGCCACGACGAATAGCTTTTCGATTCTGATTTCCGGATTAGCAGGCATGCTTGCCGGAACGATTTCGATGGCAATGGGTGAGTACGTCTCCGTGAATACGCAGAAGGATTCGCAAAAAATGGCGATCGCCACGCAAAAGGCGGCATTAGCCGATGACTATGAGGCGCAAGCAGATATGGTCGCGCAAAAATATATCGAACAGGGCATCAGCGAACCACTAGCCCGACAAGCGACTCAGGAAATGATGGCTGAAGATGCCTTGTCGACGACGGTTCGGGAACGGTATGGCTTCAATCCGAATCAATTTATCAGCCCGTATGCAGCTGGGATTGCCTCGATGATTGCCTTTCCAACTGGCTCGATTCTGCCACTAGTCTCAATCACATTTTTCCCACCACATATCAAAGTGTTCGCCACGGTCATTGCGGTCGCCATTGCGTTAACCATTACGGGTTACGTGGCGGCGGTGCTCGGAAATGCCAATCGGCGTCAGGGAATGTTACGTAATGTGGTTGCCGGATTGTTAACGATGATCGTGACCTACTTTATCGGTCACTTATTTGCCTGATGAGTAGGGCCAAGGGGAGCGAGAATATGCAGTTAACGAATACAAAAACGAAAAAATCAAAACAAACGATGGATGAGAAGCTGAACTCGCTACGGGCCGGCGTTCTCGGCTCCAATGATGGAATTTTAACGGTTGTCGGAGTGCTGTTCAGTGTTGCGGCGGCGACCACCAACCAATTTACGATTTTTATTGCCGGGCTATCTGACCTGCTAGCCTGTGCGTTTTCGATGGCATCTGGCGAATACGCTTCTGTCAGCACGCAAAAAGATACGGAAAAAGCAGTCGTCGAAAAAGAACGGCAATTATTAAAGACGGACTTTGCAGGTGAATTACATGCTGTTCAACGGCACTATATGAACTTAGGCGTTACGGAAGCGACGTCGTTAGAGATTGCCAAGGATCTTTTATCAAAAAAGCCACTCGAAACCGTCGTCCGCGTTAAGTACGATATGGAACTCGGACACTATATGAACCCGTGGGACGCAGCTTTTGCTTCGTTATTTTCCGCTTCAGCCGGCGGTGTTTTCCCACTGTTTGCGATGACATTTGCGCCAGCACATCTACAGTGGCCCGCCACGATTATTGCGGTGTCCGTTGCGGTTGCCTTAACCGGATACTTATCCGCCGTGCTAGGTAAGGGTAACGTCAAAACTGCCGTTATCCGGAACGTGATTGTCGGGATTATTACGATGTTTATTCACTACTATGTTGGGACGTTATTTTAAAAAATAAATTACTGCTCATCTCATTTTGCCTGCCAACACTTGTCGGTCAAAATGAGTAGTGGTAGTATGTATTTGGGTCATGAAGATACCTCTATAAATTTTAGCCTCGTGCTAAAACTGTCGGTCTCCATGGTCTTTTTTTGTGCGTTCATGGGTGTGGTTCTTGATATTAAGATTTGCTACTGAGTTGGATTATTGTTCGTCAGCCGATGCGCGCCTTAGTCCGACTTCCGGGGCCGGCTGACAACGCTGGAACAGGGCGGACATCGATTTGAACTCACGCAGAAACCTACAATTAGCAAGTTTACGCTAACTCGCACTTATTTCTCAGCGGGCCTCAGCTGGCTGTTTTTGAACTTAAGAATCGCTCTGTTTTAATCACGATTCATAAAAAGGTATCTAGCACGAATACATATTACTGATGAGTTGAACCAGTCTGAAGCAAGCAAACAGGCGGGTTCAACTTTAACTTTTCTTAAAATGTTCGGTATTGACCGCTGTAGACGGTTGGCCAAGGTAATTATGATAAAGCTGGCCGAATCTTGCTAATAAACAAACGGTAATTTTCAGTGAGTTTTAATTTAGTCCCGGTATAATATTGCCATTAATTAAATTGAGGTAGAGCTAAATTGAAAAATACGACAACTAGCCGTTACATGAAAGGCATTATGTGGGCGATGCTCGCATCTACGCTTTGGGGAATCTCGGGAACGGTCATGCAATTCGTTTCCCAAAACCAGGCGATTCCGGCTGACTGGTTTCTTTCAGTGCGGACGTTATCCGCTGGTATCATCTTGTTAGCGATTGGTTTCGTGCAACGCGGGACCCAGATTTTTAAGGTGTTTAAATCCTGGGCTTCGATTGGGCAACTAGTTGCGTACGCAACGTTAGGCCTAATGGCGAACATGTACACGTTCTATATTAGTATTGAGAAGGGGACTGCGGCGGCTGCCACGATTTTACAATACCTGAGTCCACTATTTATCGTGCTAGGAACGCTGGTATTTAAAAAGGAACTGCCCTTACGAACTGATCTGATCGCGTTTGGCGTCTCGCTACTGGGGGTCTTCTTAGCGATTACAAAGGGTAACATTCATGAATTAGCAATTCCAACGGATGCTCTCATCTGGGGGATTCTATCCGGGGTGACGGCCGCGTTATACGTGGTGTTACCACGGAAAATCGTTGCGGAAAACTCACCAGTCGTGATCCTTGGTTGGGGAACGCTGATTGCCGGAATTCTGTTCAACCTATATCATCCAATCTGGGTTGGAGCGCCTAAAATCACGCCGACCTTGGTTACTTCGATTGGGGCCATCGTGTTGATTGGGACGATTTTTGCATTCTTATCATTACTGCACAGTTTGCAGTATGCGCCATCCGCAGTCGTCAGCATCGTGGATGCGGTCCAACCAGTTGTCACCTTTGTGCTAAGTATCATCTTCTTGAACTTGCAGGTGAGCTGGATTGAAATTCTCGGTTCATTATTGGTGATCGTTGCTATCTACATCTTGCAACAATATCGCAGTGACCCGCTTAACTAACTGAATTAACTAAAAATGGCGAACCTTGAGTAGTGTGCTCATTGGTTCGCCATTTTGATTGTTAGTATTAAGGGTGCGGTGCTACGCCAACACCAGCTTTTTGGCGGGGGCGTGCATCTTGATGACCTCAGCGCCCAAGTCCGTGTAAGGCTGGCCTTCAGCAATCAGCCCGAATTTTTCATAAAACTTGCGCACCTGGGTCTGAGCGTCGATTTCGATAGTCGCATCGCGATAATGGACTTTTAGAATGGCCATGACGTGGTTCATCAGTTGCTTGCCAAGGCCGGTTCCCCGGTAGTCGCTGTCAGTTGTGATGCGGCCAAACGAGACGATGCCGGCATGCTCATAGATGCGCGCGTAAGCCACTAAGCGACCATGATCGTAGGCAAAGACGTGGCGCGCCGTCAAGTCAGTGTCGTCGGGATCCTGATAAGACCGCGACTGTTCTTTAACAAATGTTTTAGCGCGTAGTTGGTAAATATCATGTAGTTGGGTCGTGGTTAGACCAGTAAATTGCTTAACGTACCATGTTAAATTCACGATGAACCCCTCCTTGAAAACTGACGCATTAATCGCCGGTTATTTTCAAATTGAGTCTACAATTTAACACGGGTATTGGCAGGCGTCAATCGTAAAGACCCGTGATTTGACGCGCTTTAGCGGCTGATTTTTAATGAGATACGTGTGAGAAAGTGGATGCCGATATGACTTGATATTAGTCAGTTAATTGGCGATGGACGTCAGTTTGTTATTGAGATATTCTAATTTTTCTCATAAAAACAATGTTAGTGGTTCGCTTGTGGTGGCTACAAATTTCTAAATACTAGTACTTTTAGTGCGCCAGTGGATTTGACATTCACTTGGATGGCCCTAAATGGACTCCAGTTAACTAGCTATTTGGAGATGGCGCGGCGGCTTATCTAACTAACTTTGCGGCACGCAGCTTAAAACTAAAGGACCTGCGACCGGTTGATGACGGCTTCGCAGGTCCTTTAGTTTTTTGAATTGGTGTTCGCTAATTTGATTAATCGCACACGTCGAATTGGATAGTCATTAAGCTCAATACCAAGCTGGTTTATCCCCATCAGTATTCGGCTTGTTGACGCCTAATGAAGCGCGAACACTGTTAGTTGGGTCTTGAATCAACTTGACCACGAGCGCTGCAATACTCTTGCGTGAGACCTCGGTCCCCTTGAAGGCGTCGTGACGCTGGGTCGTTTCGTAATCAATCTCGTCTTTATTCGTTAACCAGGCTGGCCGAATGATGGTGTAGTCGAGGTCGGAATTTTCCAAGACTTCGGCGGCCGCGTAATAGCGGGTGAGGTAATCGCCCAAGGTAGCGTTGTTCCATTCCCCGAACTTGCCCGGCACTTCATCGTAAATCCCTAAGGTTGAGATCCAAATGAGCCGTTTGAGACCGGTCGTATGCATCGCAGCTAAAATCGTTTCAGCTTGTTGCTTGATATTTTGACCAGCTAAGTTTGCGTAAATGACATCCTGACCAGCCATGGCCTGTGTCAATTTGGACTCGTCAGTGGTGTCACCATCAATAATCGTGACCCGCTCCGATTTTAAGGCCGCGACCCGCTCGCTATGACGTAAGTAAAGTGTCAGTTCATTGTCGGTTTCGGCCAGTAATTGTTGTTCGGCTAGCCGGGCAATTTGGCCCGCTGCCCCTAAGATTAGTACTTTTGACATGTAATCCCCTCCTGAACAACTTAACTGTAAACTTTATAATTACAGAATGCAAGTAAGCAGTTTCAAAAAAGTTGGATAAAAATTGTGCCACTTTTTGAATTTAGACCTATAATGAACATGTAGCGAAGATTAGTCTTCGCCGTCCAAGATAAAAGAGGCGATAATCATGGCACAAAAGCTTAGCAAGGAACAAAAAAAGGCTATGATTCAAAAAGCCGAAGAAGAACGTGCAAAGCATCCAAAGAAGAAGAGTGGCGTTTCCGGTTTCGAAACGATCGATGAAGATGCTAAAAAGTTATCTAACAGTTAATTATTAGCGTTATTCTTCAGTGAAGAGTGGGACTTAGGTCCTGCTCTTTTTATTTGCTGTAAAATCAGTTACGGTGCTGATTCGGGAAGAGTCCTACGCTCAGTTAAGCGCAACTTGGTACCACAATCATGAGTTAAAACGGCCAGCGTCATAACGGTTTGCAAACGCGGTCATTGTTGGCGGTAATCCAGATTTCATAACAATGGCTGTTCCCCGGTCCATGCAGTATAATAGCCCTAATCAATGATGGGGGTGACGTGTATGGATCAATTTACAACATTCATGGCACAATTGGACGCCGCATTAGCACAAGAGCAGCTGGCGCCTGCTGAGTTGGTGTTTGTGCCAGTGACCTTTAGTTTCCATGATCAGCACCTACACGTGGCAATTAATATGTTGCAGACTTCGTTCAATCAGGGTGACAATGCGTTTGGGGTCGCGGATATTCTGGACCGAATTCGGATGCTCGTTGGAATCGAGTTGGCTGATCGGCCGCAATCCCGTTGGCCGCGCAAAACGACCACGCAGGCAATGACGATCACACCGCACAAAATGGTCCGTGTGATTCCAGTCGATATGCAAGCGTATCGAGTCGACTGATTAGCACTCGATGCGTTAGAGTGCTAAATTGTTGCAATTTTGATGAAACTGCTTATGATTAAAACTGTAAACAAGTTGAAAGGGTGATTGCATAATGGCTAATGAAATGATGAATTGGCACAATGATTTATTCGATCGGTTGAATGACTGGACTAAGATGGATGATTTAGTTAATGGCTTAGGCCGCTCATTCTTAAATGTTGGTTCCCACGGCTCAGTATTGAAGACTGATATTAAGGAAACTGATGACCAATATACGATGAAAGTTGATGTTCCTGGGATCGATAAGCAAGATATTGCCTTGAAGTATCGTGATGGGACATTATCAATTGCCGTAAAACGCGACAGTATCAGTGATGAGAGCGACAAGGACGGCAATGTCATTGCCAGTGAACGTCAAACGGGACGGTTCGGTCGGCAGTACTCATTACCAGACGTCGATGTTGATAAGGTCGAAGCACGTTATGAAAATGGTGTTTTACAATTGACCTTGCCGAAGAAAGCGGCTGCTGATACGCACCACATTGAAATTCAATAATTCGTTTCACAGAACGGCTGACCGGTAGTTATCGGTAGGTCGTTCTTTTCGTTGCTATAAGGGATAATGAAACGGTTACAAAAGTTTGTAAATTTTTTGTGAAATCTGGAATCAGATACTCACATCTTCGGCTGATTTCTGGTACAATTTAATCCTATCGAAAGTTAAGTGACACCATTTTTCGATAGTTGTGTCGTTTTGTTGTCGGATTTGTAAGAAAGTAGGAATGCGTGATGACGGAAGGTTTTAGACCGAGTCACCCTAAGATTGAGATTGACGATGACCCTGGAATACGGGCCCAAATCGAAGCTTTGACTGGTGAACTCTCACAACAACAATTGGCCAAATGGGCGCTGATTATCGCCAAGAAGGCCTTGCAATATGTTGATGACCAACAGAAATATGATCGGCAGTTACGGTTGGCAATCGATGCCAATGAGCTCTGGCAAGTGAACTTAGTGAGCGGCTATCAGGTGCGGCAAGCACTGGCCCGTCTCTCGAAGTTGGCTGCCAATACGACCAGCTCGATTGGTGCGGCAGCATTGGACTGTGTCCGGTGGGCCGTGGCATCTGCGGATGCGGATGAAAATGCCTTGCGAGCTTCCGACCAAGCAATCAAGTTGATTAATTTAACACAGCCGAACAATGCAGCGGCAGTTACTGCTGAACGTCAATGGCAGTATGAGCAATTAGCTGGACTGGCTGCAAATATCCAGCAAGGATTACGTCGTATGCTATAATCTTCACAGAGATCAAATTAGGTGGGGATAACTTATGGCAGCGGTACATGCAGAAGCAAAGGCGGAGTTGTTGCGTCAGTATCAAGAAATCGTAACGAAGTATTTAACCAATATTAAGGAAACGGTGGATGTTGAGGCGCATTTTGAATTAAAGAACGAACCGGGATTTAATTATTTTGTTGATTACTTATTTTTAGCGAACGTCTGTTACCAAGCTAGTTTGGATATTTTGAACAACGAGGATGACAAGTACCCAGAAATCAATAATCAATTAGCAACCGTGATTTTAAAATATCCAGAGTATCTGACATTAGCGGTATTTAACGCTGATTTTCAGGATGAAAGTGTCACTGACCATTATGAAAAGACGTTAGTTGATCTTGCACATACGTTAGATTAATAACTTAGAACGATAACGGCCGCGGACTTCGGATGACGAAGCACCGGGCCTTTTTTGGAGGAACGCAATGATTGAGTGGGATGCAGCAACCATTAAGGATTTTCAAACAACGCTACTGGCTTGGTTTGATGAAGAAGGCCGGGACTTGCCGTGGCGCCATGACCATGAGCCCTATCACGTCTGGGTATCGGAGATCATGCTACAACAGACGCAAGTTCAAACGGTGATCCCGTACTATCAACGTTTCATGGCCCTATTTCCGACCATCGCCGATTTGGCAGCCGCCCCGGAATCCCAATTATTGAAGGCGTGGGAAGGGCTCGGTTACTACTCACGTGTACGGAACATGCAACGGTGTGCTAACCAGCTACTGACAGATTATGATGGGCAGTGGCCACGTACAGCCGCAGCGTTGACGGACTTGATTGGGATTGGCCCCTACACGGCGGGCGCGATTGCCAGCATCGCTTTTAATGAGCCGGTACCCGCCGTCGATGGTAATGCGTACCGTGTCTTTAGCCGCTTATTAAAAATCGACGCGGATATTGCCAAACCGCAGACCCGTGCGTTATTTGAGCAAGTCATTAGTCGGATTATACCGCACGACCGGCCAGGCGATTTTAACCAGGCAATCATGGATTTAGGGTCCAGTTACATGACGGCTCGCCAGCCAGACAGTGCGCATTCACCCGTCAAACGATTCAATCAAGCGTATTTGGATGGCGATGAGTTGGCGTATCCCGTCAAGACCAAGAAGCCCCGGCCCAAGCCAATCGCTTACGTCGCGGTGCTCGCTCAAATGCAGGACCACTGGTTGATGACGCAGCGGCCAAGCAACGGCATGTTAGCAAATCTATGGACGGTTCCCTTGATTCCCATTGAAGAGCTGGACTTGGATGAGGATTATCAGCCGGCTGATTTAGTTGCGGCAGTCGAGACCTATTTAAAACAAGAGTATCGCTTAACTTTGACGGCGCACTACCTGGACAAACGCCCCGTGACCCATACGTTTACCCACCAAAAATGGACGATCCAAGGGGTGGGTGGCGAAGTTATGTTAAGTGACTTAGCATACTTTGCGGGCAAGGCGGTGACAACTGCAGAACGGCAGCAATTACCGATGCCTAAGGTCCAGGAGAAGATTTTTACGCGATATTTGAGTGATTGATTCCGTAAACATTAAATACCTTTCAGCCCTCAGATATGCTATGGTTGTGGTAGAATATAGCCAAATTAATATTGTGACGGAGGGTCGCGCATGCTGAATGTATTCGATATTGTTAAGCTAACCAAGATAGACCATAAAGAAGTTGACAGTAACCAAGTCGTTGTCACGGACGGCAATGGCAAGCCCAATGCGATTTTAACCGAACTACTCAATGATGTGGTAGGGAACATGCGGATTTTTATTGATATGGAAAATATCTACTCTGTCGATGACCTCATGCAGGCATTGGCCGCACACACGCCACTACCACAAGATGTTTTGGAAGAATATGAGAAAGTCCTTCGTGAACCGATTTATAACATTAATTTTGTTCCCAAACGGGGGCAAGTTGAAGTTGTCGTTGGTGAAGGCTAGAGCCACAGCCGAAACACCACAAAGTTGCGCTAAGAATTCATGGTAATTCTTAGCGCTATTTTTTTGCGTGATTTTATAGGTTCAAGTGCTGCCAGCTTAAGCCCGCTGGGAACAGTGCGAGTTAGTGTAAACTTGCAGTGGAAGGCGCGTCTTATACCGGCTTCTAGGTATTTCTGACAACGCTGGAACGTGGTGGACACAGATTTAAGCCGACAGCCCACGTCTTAAATACTGGTCTTTCACTAACCAAGCAAAAAACGCTTGCTAAGTGAAATTTCACCACTTAGCATTGTCAGAAACACCTTCCAGCCTGGATGGTATTCGAAAGGCAGACATGGATCTACCCAACTTTTTGTTAGATTAATCGTTGGTTCTTAACATACGGTAATTTTGACATTAAACTGTCAGACTAATTTCCAATAGTCGCTAAATTATTTTTTACGCATGCTTTAAGGCTTCTGACTAGTAGCTGCACTGAACTTGCTAGAATTTTATCCAATCGTTTGAGATATCAAAGTCTCGAATTATGCACGAAGGCAATTTTATCGACTATATTCAAGACTTGTGTCCGTTGAAATTAGTGAATTATACTCAGCAATATTCTCAGTACTAAAATGCCATAAAGTATCATCAATATCGATTATAAATTTGCTCGAAGGATTCGTTTCCTAACATTCAGTGGTCAATTGTACTAAGATAGGTGGTCGTTCATCTGCCATTCGAGCGGCTTCCCGACTGGAGGGGCTGGCTGACAATGCTCAAGGGCGAAATTCTTCTTGTCCGGGTGGGTTTCCCGGGCTAGAAGAAGACTCGTATTTGAAATTGCGCAGTGGGGTTCTGCGTGAGTTCAAATCGATGTCCGCCCTGTTCCAGCGTTGTCAGCCGGCCCCGGAAGTCGGAATAAGGCGCGCATCGGCTGACGAACAGAAATCCACCAACTGGTACGTTTTAATCATGATTCATGACAAGCTAACTAGCACAATACATACATGTCTACGCTGGTAAGTGTTGGATTTTTGGGTGGTTAATTAACGAACGAACTGCGTTATAATGAAGGCGGATAAACGCTTAGATTAGTGTGGTTGATGAGACTTATAAAGGAGCGGATGAAGATGCAATTGAAGTTAGAACGAATCTATACGAAGCCCGTGGATACGGATGGTTATCGGCTGCTGGTCGACCGGCTATGGCCACGTGGTATCTCGAAGGTCAACGCGCAACTAGATGATTGGGTCAAAGAAATCGGACCGTCAACGGAATTGCGGAAGTGGTTTAATCATGATCCAGAAAAGTATCCTGAATTTGTCAAAAAGTATCAAGCAGAGCTGGATGCCAACCCAATTACGCCCGACTTTATTCGGCAAGTGGCTGAACAATTGGCGAAACAACCGGTGATTTTATTGTTCGGTGCTAAGGACGAGACTCACAACCAAGCAGTGGTCCTCCAAAAATACCTACTTGCTAGTGGTAAGCTACCGGCAACGACGACCAAAAATTAAAATATTGGTATGGGTAAACTTAATATAGGTTTTATAATAAACTGCGGACATCAAATTATTTTAATTATTTCTTGAAAACGCTAGCAATTAGCTGTGAATTTTGCTATGATTATGTTGTTAATTAATGACGTCAACTATTACAGTGCACAATAATGGGGGCTGCATTGTTAGGCAAGCAAGATTGGGGATAATATTATGATTAACTTATGTGTGTTACCAAGTACCGCAAGTTGTCGCAAGGCCCACCGCTGGCTACTAGAGCATCGAATCCCGTTTCATGAACGGAATATGAACGCGCAGCCGTTAACGGAAGCTGAAATCAAGCACTTGCTACAGTATACGTATAATGGCATTGATGATCTCATTAGTACTAAATCTAATGCATACCATCAACTCAGTAAGACGACGCCGATCGAGGACATGTCGTTGAGTGAGGCGGTCCGCGTGCTGAGCCAAACGCCGCAACTGTTACGGCGACCTATTATTTTTGACGATCACCGTTTGTTATGCGGTTTTAACCAGGATGAGATTCGCATGTTTATTCCACGCGATCAACGCGTATTGAAGATGCAAGCAATGGCACAACACCAGATGGCATAAGAGTAGCCGTCGTTTTGGGGAAGTTCATAAATTTAATAAGCGCTTATCTGTCATAAAAAACTGATGTGAACAGGTAAGCGCTTATGTTTTGCATAAATTTGACAAGTGCTGGCCATTTAGTTAGTATACTAACTAAATGGAGGTACGGCTGACGAATGAATAATACGGGATATTTGATCATGCAATTAGCGAAGCAGATGCGGTATCAGTTGAATCAGCGTTTGCTCGCACAAGGGTTGACGGTTCAGCAGTGGGCAGTCATGCAACAAATCGACTTGTGGCAACAACGAACGGAGACTGCGCCAACGGCTAACCAGCTTTGCCAGCAGCTCGACATGGATAAGCCGACGATGTCTGGCATCGTGCGGCGGTTGACGGCTAAGCAATTTATTGAACAGCATCCTAATCCAGACGATCAGCGAGCGAAGTTATTACAACTGACGTCTGAGGGGACGGTCGCGTTACACGCAGGTCAGCAGGTGAGTGACGAGGTGTTAGCGCTAAGTTTGCAGGCATTAACAGCAAGCGAACAACAAACGCTACAACAGTTGTTACGTAAATTAGAGGGGGAGACGTTCAAATGAAAATTCTAGTGATTGGTGGTACCGGCAACATTGGCTTGCCGCTGATTCAATATTTGAATCAACAAGCAGGGGTCACGGTCGTCGCAGGTGCTCATAATGTGGCCAAGGATCAACGGCAATTAGCTGACTATCCGGATGTCGAGCTGCGACCATTTGATTTTTTGAATGCGGAGACGTTTCGGCCTGCTTTACAAGATGTCGAGAAGGTCTTCTTTGTTCGACCACCACAGTTAGCTAAGCCGAAAGAAGACATGTTGCCATTTTTAACCTGTTTAAAGGACCAGCATATTAAGCAGGTCGTGTTCGTCTCATTGATGGGCGTCGAACACAATCCGATGACACCCCACCATCAGATTGAAAAAATGATTGTCGAGCTGGGACTGCCATACACGTTCATTCGGCCCAGCTTTTTCATGCAAAACCTGAACACGACGCATCGTGAAGACATTCAGCAGAATCACGACTTGTTTATTCCAGCCGGTCGTGCTAAGACTAGCTTCATCGATACGCGTGATATTGGCGAGATTGCCGGCGTCGTCTTGCTTAATGACCAGTATCTACAACAAAAATTGACGGTCACCGGTCCCGCGGCACTGACTTATCAAGAAATCGCCGCGCAAATGACCACGATTTTTGGCCATCCCGTGACTTATAGCCGCCCCAGCTTACTGAAATTCCGGCGGGTAATGTTGAGACGTGGCCTGAAGAAGGATTACGTCAACGTCATGGTCATGCTCTACCTCATTACACAACTCGGTAACGCCAAAGCAGTCACCACCACCGCTGCCGAGGTTCTCGGGCGCCAACCCCACGACATCACCACCTATCTTCGAGACTATATTGACGAATTAAGTTAGGCCAGCATCATTACTTTTGGCAGCTGTGTGATATGCCATGTCGTATTTGAAGCGCGCTGATGATTGGCCTGATACTCGTCTGCATGTGCTCATCTTGCTCCGACTTCAGGGTCTCAGCTGGCCGTTTTTTGACCCAAACGCCTTGAACAATTTCAATCATGGCTAAATCTAACTCAAAAGCCCTGCCACAAGTCATTCATGATTTGTAGCGGGGCTTTAATTAGGGCGTAAAATGTCGAATAAGCGTTAAGCGTATTTGTGGGCGATTTTGGCAGCGGCTGCGGCGGCAATTGAACCGACTAAATCGTCGATGAAGGTGTTGACGACCCCAGATTTGTCCGTGTCGAGCTTTTTGATCACGCCTTCTTTGACTTTATCAACGTAACCATAATTGGTCACGCCAATCGTGCCGTAGATGTTGGCCATGTTGAGTGCCAAGCCTTCGTCAACGCCGAAGACGCCGGCGTCACTGGCGATGATTGATTGTAGTGGCTCGTTGAGTTGTCCCTCTGTAGCGAGGCGGTCAAGTTCGAGCGCGACCATCGCGTTGTTGAGCAATTCCCGTTTATGCAAAACTTCGTGGATTTCTTGTTCACATTCGGCCACCGTCAAGTCTGGGACGTATTTGGATTGTAACCGATACGTGATCTTGGCGATTTCTAGTGGCGTGATGTCCTTGGCAGCTAAGGCGTGGATGACAAATTCATACGCCGCCTTATCCGGATATTTAAATGTTGGTTTTTCCATGATTTCCTCCAGTCAATGATAAGCGATTAATTAGGTTAATCAGCTAACCTACTTCCTCCATTATAACGAGCTTGGGGCTGAAAGAATATGAATAAGTACGATAGTTGATCCGTTTGGAAACGATTGTTTGTCATTTGCGTTCAAACGCGTAAAATAAACATGTTAAACATAATGAAGGGTACGATAAATTTGGTGAAGCAAATGCGAACGGGGACGCGGTTGCTGTTACTGACGTTTGTGATCGTGGCGGCCATCGTCTTGCTAGGTGCGCGCAACAGTGACACGAAGATCACGAAGGTAACGAGTCAATTGACGTCGCGTTCTGTCCGGGGAATCAAGCAACAATATCAACAATCGAAGACGGCGACGATTTTTCTGCATGGCTATAATGGCGGTGCGTATTCAACGAATTATTTAATTCATAAAGCTGAACAGACTGGTGCAGCCCAGAAAGCGCTCGTCGTGCATGTTTACAAGAACGGTGTGATGGCTTTCAAGGGGTATTGGCAGCGGTCAATCAAGAATCCGATGGTCCAAGTCGTTTTCCAAGATAATCACGCCTCACAAAAGGCACAAATCTATTGGCTACACCAGGTCCTGGTCCAGTTGAAAGCCAAGTATGGGGTTACGGGGTATAATGCGGTCGGTCATTCGTTAGGTGCCAATGACATTATTAACCAGGCGTTGAAGTATGGACATGATAAAAGCCTGCCAACGTTACATAAAGTGGTGACGATCGCCGGACCGTTCGATGGCCTGACAGGTTTTCTGAATACGCAAACGGAAGCGCAGGCACGCCGACTGGCAGTTAAGCCGACACGGTTTACCAAACACTTTGCGACGATGCTGAAATACCGCAAAAACTTTCCGCAGCACGTCAAACTCTTGAACGTGTATGGTGATACGAATACTGGCTATAACAACGATGGCTTTGTGGGTGTCGCGTCGGCACGGGCCGTTCGCTACCTGTTACGTGGCAAACTTACGCAATATCGCGAAGCCTTTTACAGTGGTGCGGATGCCGCCCACTGTGCACTCAATCAGAATCCGAGTGTGGCTCAACGCATGATTCGGTTTTTGTGGTCGGCGTAATATCACTTAAGCAATAGACTGTCGATAAGGCGCTCTGATTAGAAGATTATTCTAATTAGGGCGTCTTTTTGGGTGATTTGATGATTCAAAAGTGGGGAGGAGAGAAAACTAGTGATTAGGCGCTGAATAACAACGATGATAGCGCTTTTTGAATGATGACGAACTTAATAAAATTAAGTCAATCCGCCATTACCCCGTCGAATTCGCGTCGGAGTCCTTAAAAATCCAAACCAAGTCAAAGTGAGGCCCGTGCTATAATGACGGAACATTGAGATTTAACAACAAAGCCATTAGAATTTGTGGAGGGATCTTATGAAAACAACTAACGCGGATGGAACGGTGCGGGCACTTAGTAACCGGCACGTTCAGATGATTGCTATTGGTGGCACGATTGGGACAGGATTATTTCTAGGATCAGGGAGCACCATTTCGAAGACGGGTCCGTCAGTCATGTGGGTGTACTTAGTATTAGGCTTCTTCTTCTTTTTGATGATGCGGGCGATTGGAGAGATGTTTTATGCAGACCCTTCACAACATACATTTGTCGCGTTTATTTCACGCTATTTAGGCCCGAGCGTCGGTCATTTTACGGGGTGGACTTACTGGATTGGCCTGATTTTCGTTTGTATGGCTGAGTTGACGGCGACCGCGACCTACGTCAAGTTTTGGTTGCCCAACGTTCCGGCGTGGCTGATTGAAATCAGCTTTTTACTTATTCTGGCAGCTGTCAATTTGACTGCGGCACGGCTATTCGGGGAAGCGGAGTTCTGGTTTGCGATGATTAAAATCGTTGCCATTGTGGCGTTGATCGTCACTGGGATCTTCATGATGGTCGGCCATCACCCAACGCCATTAGGTCAGGCCTCGATTGGCAATTTATTTCATAATTATCAGCTGTTCCCACACGGTATGGCTAATTTCATTTCAGCTTTTCCGATGGTCTTCTTCGCCTTTCAAGGGATTGAATTTGTCAGCATTACGATTGGTGAAGCCAAGAATCCGCATCGCGTGATTAAAAAAGCGGTCAATGAAACGTTATTGCGAATCTTATTATTTTACATCGGTGCATTGATCGTCATCATGGGAATCATCCCATGGACTTCTTTATCCCCAGACAGTAGTCCATTTGTCCAAGTCTTCAAGTTAGCTGGTTATCCTGCTGCGGCGGCCATTATTAATTTTGTTGTGTTGACTTCGGCGGCCTCATCGTTAAATAGTTGTCTATTTTCAGCCGGGCGTCATTTCTACCAGCTTGCCACTGAAATGCCAGCGACTAGCCGGATGCGGCAGTGGTTCGGGACGATTTCAAAAAGTGGTGTACCAGCCGCAGCCATCGTTTTATCCGCCGTATTGGTCTTAGTCACGCCGGTGATGAGTTTGAGTGCGGCGACCACGGCCGTCTTTACGATCGTTACTGGGATTTCTAGTGACATGTACCTGATCGTCTACACGTTAGCGATGGTCGCGCATCGGAAGTACCGACTATCTAATGATTACCTGGAAGATGGCTTCAAAATGCCGGCGTACCGGATTACCAGCCCACTGACGATTGCCTTTTTCGTCCTGATTTTTGCAAGTCTATTCTTTATTCAGGCCGACATTATCGGGGCAGTCGGGGCGATCGTTTGGACGTTGCTATTCGGAACGGTCACGACGGTCCATCAAGCACGCTTACGGGCAGTCGCTCGGGAGTGATAGGTGATAAAAGTGGGTCATTCAGATTAAAAATAAATTAAAAGATTGCTTGACGGTTAAAATGAATGGTGGTATTGTTAACCGTAAGTTAATAACAGTACGTTAAACGTTACATTAAGTAGCCATAGTTGTGGGTGTCAGGAAGCCGGTGGATGCTGCGAACCGGTCAGCAGCTATGTTTGAAATACGGTAACCGAGTTTCGAACGAACGGATAATAACTAGAACCGTTATCTTCTAGTGAGTGGTGGATTAAGTGTTTGTAATCCGCAACCTGGGTGGTACCGCGACTAGTCTAATCGTCCCTGTTGTTCTATTGAACAATGGGGACGATTTTTTTAATGAAGAGGATGAGGATAATGACTAATCAACGCTGTGGTGGGATTGCACGATATTGAAATTTTGATGACTAACATCGCTTGTCACTGAAATTGCAATCAAAGGAGTCTTGAATTATGAATAAAACGACAGAACCACAAATTAGCACCTTAGAAGCTGTGATTGTCTTATTAGTTGTCCTCGGCATTATGAGCGCCGGAGTGATTGGCTGGGGACTTTCACCCCAAGTCCCAGTCCTATTGGCGATGGGCGTCGTCACGGCCTGGGCAATGTTGCGGGGCTTTCCTTGGTCAGCCGTGAATGCCGGCATCAAGGAAGGTATCGATAAAGGAATCGTGCCAATTTTTATCTTTATTTTGATTGGTGCCATGATTTCCACCTGGATCGCAGCGGGAACGATTCCGACGTTGATGGTGATTGGGTTCAAAATTATTAATATTCAATGGTTTCTGCCATCAGTGTTCATCGTTTGTACCCTAGTCGGTGCGGCGGTCGGCAGTGCATTTACAGTTACCTCGACAGTCGGCATCGCCTTCTTCGGGATGGGTGTGACCATGAATTTGAACCCGGCTTTAGTTGCCGGGGCCATCATTAGTGGTGGTATCTTTGGTGATAAGCTTTCAACGTTATCAGAAACGAATAACCTGGCTTCAGCCGTGGTCGACACCGACTTATTCACACACATCAAGCATCTTTTATGGAGTACGTTACCCGCAGGCTTGATTTCATTAGGGTTGTTTGCCATGTTAGGCCATAGCAATACCGGAACGAGTTTGGCCAAAATCAATCAAACGGTCGCCGTGTTGAATGGCCATTTCAGCATTTCAGCCTTAGCCTTATTACCAATCGTCTTAGTGTTCGTCTGTGCAGGCTTCAAAATGCCAGCCATTCCAACCATGCTACTGAACATCTTCGTCTCAGCGGGACTCATTTTATTTGAACAACCTGGCATGTCGATGAAGAAGTTGACGGCCATTATCAACACCGGCTTCGTTTCTAAAACGGGGAATACGAGTGTCGACACCTTACTTTCACGGGGCGGTATTGTCAGCATGATGAGCATGGTGGCGCTGATTGTCGTCACACTGTCACTAGGTGGTCTGCTGGTCAAATTTGGCTTGATCAATCAGATTATGACACCCGTTGCTAAACACTTGAATAGCGATGGCAAGCTCGTTTTGGCAGGCGTGTTGACTTGCATCGGGGTCAACGTCTTCGTTGGCGAACAGTTTCTCTCCATTATCTTGCCAGGGCGGGCCTTCCGCAAAGCCTTCAATGACGGTGGATTATCAGGAAACGCGCTCGGGCGAGTACTTGAAGATGGCGGTACGGTCATCAACTACTTAGTACCTTGGGGTGTCGGTGGTGTCTTCTTAACGACGACTCTCGGCGTACCAACGGTTCAGTACCTACCATTCGTATTCTTCAGCTTACTGTGCCCAGTCATTTCAGTCATCAGTGGGTTCACCGGCATTGGCATGGCACACTTGAAACAACGCTCAACAGTCAAGGCTGAACATGCAACGACCGCACAGGCTTAATCGCTGAATGCTTTTAATATGCATTAGGTGAGTTGTTCTGGATCGTGATTGAAACGGGTCGATCAGCTGGCTTATTGTTCGTCAGCCGGCGGGCGTCCTAATCCGACCTCCGGGGCTGGCTGACAACGCTGGAACAGGGCGGACATCGATTTGAACTCACGCAGAAACCCACTGCGCAATTTCAAATACGAGTCTTCTTCTAGCCCGGGAAATTCACCCGGACAAGAAGAATTTCGCCCTTGAGCATTGTCAGCCAGCCCTTCCAGTCGGGAAGCCGCTCGAATGGCGGATGAACGGCCACCTATCTGGGTGCAATTGACCACTGAACACTTTGCGACTGGTCCTTCAGGCAAACTTTTTTGAATCAGTATTTATGATGATTTATGGTATTCAAATGCTGACAAGATCGCCTAAAGATTAGTGTCTAATTCAATGGCAGAGGCTTACAATCAGACGATAAAATCGCCGTTTGCACGGGCTTTAAGACTTTAGCATCTATGATCGCCGAGAGCAGTCTCTGCCAATATTCCGCAATACTGATGGTTCACTGTCTGATAATATGGATAAACCGACTTATTATTACCGGTAGCTAGTCTGACATTTGACCATCAAAATAACTGGTTACCAAGAAACAACGACTAGTTTATTTAAAGTTGGGTAGATCTATGTCTGCCTTTCGAATACCATCCAGGCTGGAAGGTATTTCTGACAATGCTCAGTGGTGAAATTCCACTTAGCAAGCGGTTTGTGCTTGGTTAGTGGAAGACCAGTATTTAAGACGTGGTTTGTCGGCTTAAATCTGTGTCCACCACGTTCCAGCGTTGTCAGAAATGCCTGGAAGCCGGCTTAGGAAGAGCCTCCCACTGCAAATTTACGCTAACTCGCACTGTTCCCAGCGGGCCTCAGCTGGTTGCTTTTGAACTTAATAACGAGCACAAAATCATTTCAACCAAAAAACCAGCATCGAAATCAATCGATGCTGGTTTTTGACGTAGACTTGATTAACTGAGTCTACTGTAAATTAATCGCTTTTTGAAAATCTTGATACATTAAGTGATTCAAGTTGATGCCGCGTGATTTGGCGATGAACCAAGCGAGCACTTGGAATGGAATGATGGCCATCAGCGGTGCTTTATACGGGTCGGTGACGGGATCGAGTAGGAGCGTTTGGTCATCGTTGACTGCGGGTTGTTCGCCCGTTAGGCTGATGGTGTAAATGTGCGGGGTCAACCGAGATTCATACGTTTTAACCGCTTGCAATTGTTCCATGACGGCTGGGTCAGTATTAATTTCAATATAGAACTGACAATGGTCTTCATGGACGCCCATAAAACCGCCGTGGGTAAATGAGGCGAGTGAGTAGCCGTGGGCGGGAACACGCAGGATTTCGGTAAACTTAGCTTGCATTTCAGCTAGCGTACCTGCGAGGACGTTGGCGCCGATTGCGGTGAATTGGGGCGCGTTCGTGAAGTCAATCGTGAATTTGCGGTAGAAGTCGTTAGCGCGCTGGACGGTTTGATTCATGTTTTCAATGAGAAAGCTGAATTCGTCGAGCTCTTGATTGACTGCTAGTTCGGTCAGTCGTTCTTGGAGTGCGGCGCTTCGAACCGTGAGTAACATTAAGGTCAAGACGATGGCTTGGAAGCTCAACGTGATATACGGCACGCTCTCCTTGCCCGTCATTAAATCACAAGTCGCGTCGGCGATGTCAGTGAGCACTGATTCTTTCTGATCGGTAATGATGATCGTATGAGCGTGGCTAGCTGCCCGGGCCTTGTTGATGGCCTCCAGCATGGTTGGGTCGTTTTCAGTCAGTGAGACACCAATTACCACGTCAACACTGGGGTCGGCTTCCTCATAAGTCACGTAGAGGTCTGCCGCCGCAAGCGTGACTTGTAGTCCTGCGACTTTTTGCATGTAAAGTCGGGCGGTATTGGCCGCATTCAAACGTGACCCGGTTGCCAAAATCAACCAGTGCTGCGGGTGCTTGGGTGCGTGCGCTAATGCCGCGGTAATCTGCTTCGGATAACTCGCCAATAGTCGTTCCAATACGGGTTGTTCGCGACGAATGTAGGATAACATCGTCGGATTGTTCATCATCATCAAAGTTATCAGCTCCTCAAAAGTAGTGATGGCCGTTAAGTCAGTTTTATTGTAAACGTAAATGAACCAATAGTCAGCAAGAAATGTCATAAAAACTGGCAAATTTGCCGGCTAAACTGGTTGGGACGATGACAGCTGTGGTCGTTGGACGACGAGTAGTGGCGAGGCTGTTTGGAATCGCTGGTCATGACCTTGATTGAGAAATAGGCGAGTCAAACGAGTCACCAGACCTGTTAGCTAATCGGCACGAAGCAACTGCCGGAACGTAATGGTTATACTAGTTTTCACAGATTACTCGGACTGAAATTAGGGCTTGCATGCACGTGGAAAGGCTGGTAAAGTAAAGGACAATTTATTAAAACAACAAACTGCCTATATAATGCCATGATATGGATGGCGAGTTTCTACCCAGTACCGTAAATACTGGACTATAAGCGAATTGAGTCGACGGGTCCACACTGCTTAATTTGCCGTGTGGGCCCGTTTGCTTTCTCCGTAGACGGGCGAGTAAGGAGAAGAAATACGATGACAAAGACTGTTGAGATGGTAATTACAGGTGCACAGGTCTTAAACGTTGAGACGCGCGAATTTGAAGCGACGAGCTTGTGGATTGACCACGGCCGCATTATTAGTAATTTGCAAGACGAACCTTATCAAGCCTTAGAACACGTGGATGCACGGGGCAAATGGATCGTGCCGGGAATGATTGACGCGCACGTGCATATGGAGAGCGCGATGGTTGCGCCGAGTGAGTTAGGCAAAGTCCTGCTACAACACGGGGTAACGACGATCGTGACGGACCCACACGAACTCGCAAACGTTGCTGGAACTGCTGGTATCGAATATTTGATTGCGGATGCTCGCCAGACGCCCTTAGACGTGTGCTTCATGTTACCGTCATCCGTGCCATGCGTGCCTTTTGATGATAACGGTGCGACCTTACACGCAGCTGATTTACGGCCATTATATCAAGAGCCAGAAGTCCGTGGTTTAGCCGAAGTCATGGATTACGGTGCGGTGGCCCGCGGTGATGAAGATACAATGGCCAAAATCCACGATGCTTACGCGCGGGGCTACCATGCAGATGGGCACGCGGCTGGTCTGGATGCCCATCAACTGAATGTGATGCGCAACGCCGGACTGGATACCGACCACGAATGTATGACCGTTGAAGAGGCTCGCGACCGCATCAAAGCTGGCATGACCGTCTTCTTGCGTGAAGGGACCGTCGAACGCGATGTATTAGCGACGATCGGTGCGGTCACGGAAGCAAACGCTGGCCGTTTTGCGTTCTGTACGGATGACAAGACCATCAGTGATTTGATGACGGAAGGGTCGATCGACTACAACGTGCGTTTGGCGATTCAAAGTGGAATGCGACCAGCACTGGCGTACACGCTGGCTAGCTATAACGGCGCCGTTGCTCACCGATTAACGGACCGCGGCCGGTTGTCAGCGGGACAGCTTGCTGACCTAGTCGTATTAGACGATGTGACTGCTGTAAAAGTGGCTAAGACGATGAAGAATGGCCAGTGGGTCACTGCGACGACGGCCACCCAACCGTTAACCTTTACGGCGACCCACGTTCAGCAGCACGCCCAACTCGCTGATTTTAAATTGTCATTAACAACTGGCGCCGCAAATGTGATTGGCGTTCAGCCGAACCATATCGAAACGGACCATTTGACGATGACGGTCGCACCTACTGAGAACTTTGAAGCGGATATTGATCAGGATATCTTAAAGATGGTAGTTGTCGAACGCCATCATAACACTGGCAAAGTCGGCGTTGGTTTGGTGCACGGCTTCGGTCTGAAACACGGCGCGATTGCTGGTACTGTGGCACATGATGCGCATAATATCGTTGCTGTCGGGACCTCGGATGAAGCTATCATGCGTGTCATCACCCAGATTACGCAGGATAACGGCGGCATCGCAGTCGGTGATGAGCACCAAGTTTTAGCCACGATGCCCTTAGCAATCGGCGGCCTACTATCCACGAGCACTTATCAAGTCGCGGCGGCTCAACTGGATGGTCTCAAGCAAGCGTACGAAGTCATCAGTGAGCAACCCCTCAGCTTTGATCCGTTCATCACGCTTTCATTTTTGACACTACCCGTGATTCCAACGCTGAAGCTGACGGCACGCGGCCTGTTTGATTACGATTCATTCGATTTTATTCCGGTCGCGACGGCCGCAACCACTGAATCGCTCGCAACTTCGCGATAAAGGCTGTGCCGTCAGATAACGATATCTGGATGGGCCAGTGGATAATGAACGATAGATGATAACTGAAAAGCTGAGTAGCGGGAATCAAAATTGGTTCGCGTTGCTCAGCTTTTTGAGTTAAAAAAGGCGTATCGGCGGGTTCCGATACGCCATGAAACTATCTAGACAAGAAACGCTCAAGACGATCACGTTAGGTTCCACAATGGGGCTGCTTAGAACAGAATCATCGGCTAGGCTTGCGGAAAAACCGTGCGTCAGTTGTGTACTCGTTATCGTGAGTCATCTGCTGAGATTGAAAATGGCGCGAGTTCAAGTGCTTGCGTGTTTTTCAGGATAGCGGGCCAATTTTGAATCAAATCGATAAAGTGATGGACGTCAGTAATGGTTTTCTCAAGATAAACGTCGGGTTGCTGTGCGACATTGGTTGCGATGGCTTGATAGTGCGGTAAGTCAATCGAAGCATAGACCGCGACAAATCTTTGAATCGTCGTTTTTAATTTGGCTAACAATTCGGCTGAATCGACTGTCGATAAATAGGCCGCTGCGACCTGTTGGGCCATGTCATTAAAATTGTCTGAAAGAGAGACGTCAGTTAGGGCGCTGTTCGTCACGGTGGTCATTAAGCGGGACAGTAGTTTTGAATTACCATAAGTCAGGTGATCGATTTGGTCATAGCGATTTTCGTTATATTGATGAACAACGCGGTCATTGTGGTAGACCATCCGCCAGCCTGATTTCCCAACTAAAGTGTGGTAAAGATAGTCGGTACCCGAAGTGACATTGGCCGGGGAGACTGGAATATTCAAAAAGACTTCTTTTAAAGCAAAATTACCAGCATCGATGTAGTTTGATTTTTGTTCTGAGAAGGCTAAGTCACCTGGGAAAGTCTCGGTCGAACCCTGGACGTACTTATTATTAATATAATCGTCTAATTGGCTTGGACTATAGGTAGGCTTTGATAGTGAGAATAATTTTCGCAGTGTTGGTAGGTCGTCCGCAACATCTGAATAATCGATGCCCCAGGCGCCCAAATAACTACTACCAACTAGCAAGAACTGGTCATTTTCGTTAAACGCGCGCATCTCCGCGATGAGGGGTGTTATCTGTGTATTGTTGGCTTGTAGATAAACGTCTGAATCGCGACGGTGAATATAGTGGGCCCCTAGCAGATGAGCAATGATCGAAATTTTATTGACCATTTTACCGTATGAAAATCCATTGCCGACGACTAACGCTGCCAATTTTGGGTCTAAGACCTGATTCAATAGCGCATCAAAGGCCGATACTGGAATATGCAGGCAGGTAATCTGCAGTGCTTTAAATGAAGCTTTCAGTTGGGCATGGTTACGGTCGAAAGTTGCTGGCGTGCTTGAATCTAGCAGGACGAATATCAGTTGCTCTGGTAGTAAGACGTGCTCGTCGATTGCAACTGCAATATCATTGGCCAAACCTTTGATACTCTTACTGGCATCCCGGTTGGTGGGGATTGCATATAGGTGCTTGTCGCTTGTCATGGACCTATCTCCCTTGAAATTTCGAACTAAATACGTCGAAATGGTTTTAGATTTCTTCCTGAGAATTGAGTGGAACGAGTTGATAAATGATGTATTGTTAAAGAAAGATAATTATTCTAATCTTTATCTCATAATAACGGTTTGATCCAGCATTTTCAATCTTTGATCGGTATTAATCATACCGATGCGTTGGGCTAGTGATCGTATTTAAGATGATTGAAACGAGTTGTTTTCTAAGCTTAAAAGCAGCCAGCCCCGGAAGTCGGATTAGGACCTGACCAGCTGACCAACAGTAAGCCAACAACTGGGTAAGTTTCAATCACAATTCGTAACAAATTGACGAACACGATAGGGCGTCAAAGCGGGATCAAAAAAGCCAGTCATTCTGTTTAATTCAGAATAACTGGCTTGATATAGATGGTAAAATTTCAGTGCTTAAGCCGCATCGCGACTCGCCATTCGTAGGTTAAAAATGCTGCTGACGGTCTTTTCGACGCCAAGCGATTAAGAAGGTGATGAGCATGTAGGCGAAGTCGACTAGAATCGCTTCCTTAAGTGGAACGCCAAGGAGGCCAGCCGAGACGACGGTTAAGACGATAACGAAGGTCAGCGCTGATTGTGACCAGCGTAAGAGCCATTCTGGCATGGGTTAATTCACATCCTTTGTCGTTGACTGTGGACGGTCGCGTAATGCCCGTAGCGCCCAGAGAATTGAGACGGTGTCGACGACTTCTTGTAGCATGGCACCAAATAGGGCGGGGATAATACCGGTGCTGGCAATCAACATCAGAATCGTACAGATGGCGATACCGATCCACACGGCTTGTTTGGCAACCTGCATCGTATCCTTGGCAGTCTGAATCGCGGTAACGACGCGACTCAGGTCGTCCTTCAAAATCACGACATCCGCGGATTCACTAGCGGCGGTTGAACCGTGTGCACCCATGGCGATACCGACATCGGCAACTGCTAGTGAGGGGGCATCGTTGACCCCGTCGCCGACCATAATGACGGGACGTTCAGCCGCTGGGACGGCTTTTAAATGGGCGATTTTGTCTGCGGGAAGGAGGTCAGCGGCCACGGTATCGATACCAACGTCCGTGGCAATGCGTTCCGCGATCGCTTGTTGGTCGCCAGTCAGCATCATGACGTTGCGAACCCCTTCAGCGTGGAGGGCTTTGAGCGTTGTGGCCGCTTCTGGCCGGACGTTATCGATGAACGTGATATAACCGGCGTACTGGCCGTCGATAGCGACGTAGATGGCGGTCGTAGCTAAGGGTTGTTCGGTCGTGGTCGGCGCGACGAATTTGAGTTTGCCGACCTTGACTTGGTGGTCGTCAATCGTTGCGGTCACCCCGTTACCCGTGACTTCTTCAAGGTGACTAGTCGGACTTAACTCTGTGCCACTGACGTATTTCACCAGCGACCGCGCCAGAATATGGCTGGAGGTCTGTTCAGCGCTGGCGGCCAGGTGACAAATCTGTTCGGCAGTAAAACCCGGTTGTGGTACGATTTGGTTGACCGTCAGCTGGCCACTGGTAATCGTCCCAGTTTTATCAAACGCGGCCGCTTTGGCCGTGGATAATTTTTCAAGCATATCGCCAGTCTTGACGACGATCCCATTACGGCTCGTCCGACTCATGCCTGAGACCAGCGCGACTGGAGCGGCCAGGATCAAGGGACAAGGCGAGGCCACGACTAGCACCTCTGCAAACCGGTGTGGATCGCCACTGAAGGCCCAGGCGATACCGGCGATGACGTAAGCGACGAGTGTAAAGGGCACCGCGTACCGGTCGGCCAGGCGCACGAACTTCGCTGGTCGGGATTCAGATTCTTTGACTAACTTGACCAATTGTTGATACTGACTATCGCTGGCGAGTTTGTCAACGGCCATGGTAACGGCGCTGTCACCATTGACCGCCCCTGACATGATATCGTCGCCGACCTGCTTGTCAACTGGCTTAGATTCACCGGTCAGTGACGATTCGTCAAAGAGGGCGGTTCCTTGAATGAGGTGACCGTCAACCGGGACTAGTTCACCTGGCTTAACCACTAGTTGGTCCCCAATTTGAACATCATCGACGTCAATGTCGGTCAATTTTCCGGCGACGGACCGGTGAGCAACCCGTGGTGAATTATCGAGCAAAGCTTTTAATTCAGTATTGGCTCGTTTGGCGGCGTAGTCTTCGAGGGAGTCGCCCCCGGTGAGCATGATGAGCACGACCAGACTTGCCCAGTATTCCCCCACGGCTAAGGTGGCGACAATCGCCGTGATGGCCAGTAAGTCAACACCGTATTTCCCTGAACGCAGTGTTTTGATCATCTCGACCAGCATCGAGAGTGCCATTAACGCCCCCGTTAATGTAATAATGATTTGGGCCGCCAGTTGCGCGTGCAACCCAAATTCTAAAATAACTGCAACAACGCCGATACTAACCGTCAGAATCAGTTTATAGTAGTGTCGCATGCAGTTCCCCTCCTTTTGATATTCAACTATTATTTACTTGTTACAAGAATAACATGAAACCGGATTAATTGAAACAGATAAGAACGATTCTAAACTAGAAACTAATTGTTACGAAAACTTTTGAATAGTTTCAGAAAATTATTGCGGCAAAATAGCCGTGAGCCTTAACATGCCGGGCTTGACGGCCGCCAAACGGCTGATTTTACTTCTGATTTAATACTAGTATACTTATACATGAACATCAGATATCAGAAAATACTGAAATCAGCATTTGTATAAGCCGACGTGCGCTGTGCAGGTGGTAACTCGTTACCCGGTACTAAGCGCTTTTTTGGTGCATCAGCAATTAATCGAGCAATTGTGTGATGGGCTTATCTGGTGATTCAAGGGGGTTATCTATTAGCAAGAGCAGTGTAACCATTAATCGTTACGTGGTGTGACGACGGTCGTGTGCGTTAAGCACGATGGTATTGAGATACTAGCTAAACAAGATGAACACCAACGTCGATTAAGCAATTAAAAATCATTTGTCAGTATGGCGTTGTCCGGATTCAACCAACGGAAAGAAGGAAATTCTGCTACTGATTTTGAGATAGCATAAACAGAATGCGGATGACAAAGCCGGTCAAACCTGATCAAGTCAGGGTACTGAGTGCTTCGAGAATTGACTCGGAGGGGTGTACCGATTGCTAGTCGGAAATTTACGCGTGGGGACTACCTGTAACGGTAGGAAGAACCACGAATTTGATCTAAATATAGAGAGTATATGCTCAGTAGCAGGTTTATTATTTTAAAAAGTAAGAATATTGATTGGTGGGTCTATTTACCAACGATTGGGCTCTTCGCGGTGGCTTCGGTTATTTTATTGATTGGGGGTCATTCGCTCGAGACGAGTTTGAGCGGCATCCTTAATTGGTTGACGAACAACATGAGTTGGCTCTACATGTCGGTATATGTGATCACTTTTATCTTTTTCATTTACTTAGCGTTTAGTAAGTTAGGGAAGACCAAGCTTGGTGACCCTGATGATAAACCAGAATTTTCAACGTATCACTGGGGCAGTATGGTCTACGCAACCGGGATCGATGCCAGCATTTTAATGTTGAGTATGGTCGACCCATTGCGGTACCTACAGAGCCCATCATTCGGTGTTAAGCCGTTTTCAACTTCTGCATATAATTATGCGCACATGCTAGGACAATTTAACTGGGGACCAATGGCGTGGATGATGTTTGCGCCGGCTACGATTGCGATTGCCTATGCGATGTATGTTAAGCACGTCAAGGTACAACGGCTCAGTGCCGCCATTTCAGTCTTGCAAGGCCCTGGTAAGGGTAAGCAGATTGCCCGTAACACGATTGACTTTCTTGTCATTATTGGCATCATGGGTGGTGTCGGGACCTCAGTCGGGATGGAAATTCCCGTTATTTCTAAAGTTTTAAGTGCCGTCACGGGCATCGCCGATACGATGACCCTTAAGTTAGGCTTGTTCGCCTTACTATTCGTCATCTTTGCTTTGGCTGTCTTCAATGGGCTAAAGAAAGGGATCGGCCGGTTAAGTGCCGCCCATGTGTGGCTAGCGATTGGCTTTTTGATCGTCGTTTTGATCGTTGGGCCAACCTTGTATATTTTGAACTCAGAAACCAACAGTATTGGTCTATTTATCAATAAATTTATTAGTTTGAGTACGAACACTGCCCCTAATGGTCACGCAACGGCAATGCAGCGTCAGACGATCTTCTACTGGGGCTGGTGGTTATCATTTATGCCAGTCATGGGCTTGTTCATCGCCCGTATCTCACGTGGTCGGACGATTCGGCAGGTACTCGGTGGCATGTTGCTATGGGGCTCGTTAGGCTGTGTCAGCTTTTACGCCATCCTTGGTGGGTACGCCTTGTACTTACAACGGATGGGTATTGTTAACTTAGTTCATATCTTAAACACGCAAGGCCAAGCCGCGGTGATTGCGGCCGTCTTATCGACCTTGCCATTAAAGATGATCATGTTAGCACTGTACTGCCTATCTTGCTTCATTTTCTTGGCAACGACGGTCTCCTCATTTGCCTTCATTACCTCATCATTCACCAGCAAGAAGTTGGCCGTGGGTGAACAACCAAGTCGGTTCAACCGGATGAGCTGGGTCGTTATCTTCCTAGTCTTCTCGTTAGGATTAGTGACGGTCGGGGGCTTTGAATCGATTCAATCAATTTGTGCGATGTCAGGCTTCCCATTGACGATTGTCGCCCTAGTCTTGCTCTACTCGATTCACCACGATTTAACGACCGATCCCGTCAAGGAAGCAGCCAAGGCCAACGCCAAGGCAGCCGAATTGGCACGGCGGAAACGGTTGGCGCGGGATGTTGAGATTACCACGAATACCGATTATGCGCGTGAACGGCGAGCAGCACGGAAACGTGAGACGGAAGCAGATTAAAGGTAATTAGCGTTAATAAAAATCAGATGTAGGCCTGTCAGCCACTAGTTGGTGACAGGTTCATTGAATAAATCAAGCAGTCACTTCAGAATTAGGATTTGCGGATCCAGTTCTGAAGTGGCTGCTTTTTGGTTGTTAAGGGTTAGCGTGGGGTATTCGGAGCTTGCAATCGCAGGCACTGTTTTAGCACCACGGGAAGGCGTGTTGGCTTAACCGCACGCAAAATGGTGCTGGCAGCTTTTTAATGTAGACGTTGACCAGTACCGACTGACGAATCACTATCAGCTTAATTAAATCCACAAACCGGGCACTTTAGTTGCAGTTATGCTGGGATGCGCGGTTAAATAAAGACAATGATATGCGTTGTGCTAATTATTCTTTAGCATTAAAGATGATTAAACCGTACCCATTGTTTGGCTTACTGGTCGTCAGCCAGTGAGCGTCTTAGTCCGACTTCCGGGGCCGGCTGACAACGCTGGAACAGGGCGGACATCGATTTGAACTCACGCAGAAAACCACTGCGCAATTTCAAATACGAGTCTTCTTCTAGCCCGGGGACCCCACCCGGACAAGAAGAATTTCGCCCTTGAGCATTGTCCGCCAGCCCCTACAGTCGGGAACCCGCTCGAATGGCAGATGAACGGCCACCTATCTGGGTACAATTGGCCATTGAATTTTGAGAGACTGATCCTTCAGGTAAAAGCTTAATCAGTATCGATAATGGTTTATGGTATTTAAATGCTAGGAAGATTATTCATTAACTTCAATAGCAACTAATCTTGAAATCAGTCGATAGAATTGCCTTTCGGTTAGCATGTAGATTATGCTATTTTAGGTGATTAGACAAGATCCATATAACGTTTCGGCAACTCGCAGTATTTCCGGCGTTCCTCAGCTGGCAGCTTTTGAACTTTGAAAATAGCATGATTCATGACAAATCAACTAACACAATGCGTACAACGATTAATCGATAGTTAGTACGCAAGAGGAGGAATTCGATGCTCGATGAGACGCAGTTGACCAAGCACGTGACATTTCAACGACCAGCGTGGCTTGGTGATTCTATTACGGCCAATAATGGTCTGGCAAGTGTTCATTATCATGATATTTTAGCCGCTAATTGGCACGCTGAACGGAGTGACAATTTAGGAATCTCGGGATCGACGGTCGGAAGTCGCTACGATGCTATGGCTGCACGCTATCAGTCAATTCCGGCGGATGCTGATTTTATTGCGGTCTTCGGTGGCGTCAACGATTACGGCCGCAATCAACCGTTAGGACAGTATGGGGATACGACCATCACGACCTTTTATGGCGCGCTGACCATATTATTGACGGGGCTGCAGGCGACTTGGCCGACCGTTCCCAAACTGTTTATTTCGGCGATTCACATTGGTTCCGACTTTGGTGGTAGCTTTAGTGCAACAACCAATGGCCTTGGTTATCGGCAGGCTGATTATGAAGCCGCAATTGAACAAGTGACTGCGGATTATGGTGTGCCGCATCTCAGCTTGTATCATGATGCCGGCATCACGTTTGCCATTCCAGCCCAAGCTGCGATTTATTCCGTCGATACGCTGCATCCGAATAATGCTGGGCACCAGGTGATCGCACGTAAGATTCAGGCTTTCTTAGACAGCCACTTTTAGGCCGTATTAGGTCTTACGACTCATCAATTCGTTATGGGCCAAATTTCAAAAAAGTCGCTCGATTCCACTTTAGAATCGAGCGACTTTTCAATTACTTTGCTTTTTTCTTAGCCTTAGCGCCGGGCTTATGCTTACGTTCACGTAACAAGTCCTTGAACGTCTCAATTTCGGCCGTGTGCTTGACCATCCATTCCTTGTAGTTGGAATGTGAGTCAGTATCACTCATTTTGAGACCAGTCTCCAGCCAGAATAGGGCTTCAGTTAATGAGCCGAAGTTGTGAAACCAGAGGGTGTGGCCGTTGTCGGAATCCATGGCGACATATGACTTGTAATGGGGCGTCAAGAAGGTGTGCTTAACGATTTTAAAAGCAGCACGCCGCCGCGTTAATTTGTAATCTGGTAAGATGTAGCGGCCAGGATGCTCGAGGTGCGGAACGGAATTCTTACGTTGCTCCTTATACTCGGTCAGCATGGCCTTGGCGCGTTCAGGACTGATGAGGGTAATATCAAATTTTGGCATAGCAGGGCTCCCCTTGGTGATAGCAGTATGGTTGGTTATCGTTAATTATATTGGTCGAATGTTAATACTTATACTATAATGATAGCGCAATTGTATAAAAAATCGAAATATAAAAGCTTAAATTGTAAGTAATTTTCCCCTTCTTACATGAAATTTAAAGCAATCAACCCAATGGAGGACTTCACATGAGTACCGCACCCCTTAGTTCATTCGAAAAAGACATTCCAGCAGTTGCCGCCTTGTTGACAGAAGATGCCGATATGGCGGCGTTCTTCACCGCATTAACACCCGGTTACCAGCGTGAGTGGGCCCGGTTCATTTTTGGCACCAAGGCCGAAGCGACCAAGCAGCGCCACATTGACGTCATGAAGACCGTCTTTCGTGCCGGTTATAAATCCAAACGCGCCTATGACAGCCGTCCAGATAAATAAACAGGTTCCGATTAGTATGCGAAAAGTTGAGCTCCAGATATGGGATTCGGCTTTTTGAATGCGCGCAAATAGCTAAGGCTGTCTGAACTGCGGTTAATCAGTGTCAGCAGCTGGTAGTGTCAAATGCTGCACAGTGTGATGTTCGACTTGCCGACGTTGTAGTACCGAGTCGAGGGCGGTGTTGAGCGTGCGTTTTAAGCGGGTGAGCCGGAGTTGGTCTTGTTGGACATCGTCACCATAGATGGTCTCAAGCGGGGTCCACCAGACGGGGCCCGGCTGCGCAGTATCGCCGGTGTGGCGTGGAAACAGGTGCCAATGCACATGCGCGTCCCCGTTGCCGAGTAGCTCAATGTTCATTTTGTCGGCATGGAAGGCCTGTGCGCAGGCTTCTTGAACGAGACTCATCTCTTCGAGGAATAGTAACTGGTCGTGAGCCGCTAAGTGATGTAACTCAGTGACGTGTGATTTGGCTAAGAAAAGCGTGTACCCTTCGAAATGCTGACTATCTGCTAATACAACGTAGCCGGTGGTCAGCTCGCGTACAAAGTAGGGGTTTTGCTGCTGCTGAATCAATTTGATACGTTCACAAATCGTGCAATGGGTTGGCAAAAAATCATCTCCTAAGATTGATGAATGGGTGTGGCCGATAGTGAATGTCAAAATAGACTGCTCAAGCTGAACTGGCAACTGAGCAGTCTATTGAGCAGTCTATTAAAATGCGGCGTTGATCTTGAACTCGTCCCCCAATTAAAGGACTCAGCCAGCGACTATCTTGATGATTGGGCAATGCCAATCAAGTCAGCATTAAGGTAAATCGTTACCAGCTGCAAAGTAGATGTCGTACCACTCTTGGCGAGTCAGGTCGACATCCGCGCCAGCGGCATTTTGTTTCAAGTGTTCAGGATTCATCGTCCCTAAGATCACTTGGAAATGAGCCGGGTGTCGGAGAATCCAAGCCGTCGCGATTGCTGATTTAGTGGCATGCTTGTCGTCTGCGAGTTGTTGCATCGCGTTGTTGAGTTCTGGGAATTTTGGATTATCTAGGAAAACACCAGCGAAGTTGCCGTACTGATAAGGAGACCATGCTTGAATCGTCATCTTATGCAGCCGAGAATATTCAATGATTTCGCCGTCATGGTTGAGGCTACGTTCGTCTTGCATGTTAGTGTGTAGGCCAAAGTCGATCGCACCAGTATGCATGATGCCGAATTGTAACTGATTAATGATCAGGCGTTGATTTAACGCCGCTTGCAAAAGGTCAACCTGCATCGGATTGAAATTGGAGACCCCAAAGTGCCGGACTTTGCCACTCGTTTGAAGTTCATCAAAGGCAGCTGCGACTTCCGCTGGTTCCATCAAGGCGTCGGGGCGGTGGAGTAGAAAGGTGTCCAGGTAGTCGACCCCCAAGCGCTGAAGTTCACCGTCGACCGCTTCAATCAGATGTGCTTTTGAGAAATCGTAGCGTTTGCCAGGAACGATGCTGCCCTTGGATTGAATATAAAGTTGGTCACGTGAGACGTGTGCCTGTTTGAGCGCTTGACCAAAAATGGTGGATGATTGGCCCCCACCATAGATGTCCGCGGAATCAATATAATTGATACCTAAATCAGCAGCGGTGTCGAGCACCGTGGTTGCCTGTGCCACATCCAATGCATCCATCCGCATGATGCCCAGTGCGACATTCGATACGGGTAGGTGACTGTAACCTAAATCGATTGTTTTCAAAATAAAATCCCTCCTCAGGATGATTGCTAAGTTATGTTCAGTATACGGTTTCGGCGAAAACATGTAAACGGTTGCGGATGCGAATCGGCCTAGTTTATCGTGCTGACCAATCACCGGGGAAACGCTGGTTCATGCAGATTTCATTAAACTAATGACATGACGGCGGCCGCCATTTTGCGTATGATAGTCTATAGATAGAATAGTTAATAGCTGGTCATTCATCGCAGATTTTAGATCGTGATGGATGACTTAACACTGTGCACGATTTTGCGTCGATTGCTGCTGGAACCGGGTGGTCATGGTCCTGGTTGTCAATCGGTGCTGGACCAATCGTGCCAAATTAATGAAGAAGGAAGCGACTTGTTTTGTCTGATTCAACTAAAGTGACCCGTCAAGAATTAGTGGCGATTTTTGCCGTGGCTTTGATGGCCTTCGTGGGGATTCTAGTGGAAACTTCGATGAACGTGACGTTTCCGACCCTAATGAAGACGATGCGCGTCTCACTCGATTTAGTTCAGTGGATTACCACCGGCTATTTACTGACCGTGGCCTTGTTAATGCTGACGTCGGCATTCTTACATCAACGTTTCAAAAACCGGCAGCTATTCGCGGTCGGCGCGTCATTATTTATTCTTGGTGACTTGATTTGTGCGCTGGCACCGAATTTCTGGGTGCTCTTATTTGGCCGGGTCGTTCAAGCGGGCTGTGCCGGTTTGGCGATTCCGCTGATGTTTAATGTCATTTTGGAGACAGTGCCGCGTGCACGACTGGGCTTTTACATGGGACTGGCCGGTTTGATTTTGATGATTGCACCCGCGAGCGGCCCGACGTTTGGTGGGGTGATGGTCGCCCTCGGAAGTTGGCGCTGGATTTTCTGGTCAACGCTGCCAGTGGAGGCCATCATTCTGCTCTTAGGCTATGGCGCGATTCGGCAGGTCAGTGAGGTCAAACGGATTCACTTTGATTGGTCCCAGTTCGGGTTATTAGCAGTAGCCTTCATTAGCTGTACGCTGGGTGTCAACAGCATGAGTACTGCTGGATGGCTCAGCTGGCAGTTTCTCGGCGGCCTGGGCCTCGCAATTGTAGCCATTTTAGGTTATTTACGGCTATCTAAACATTCGGCGACGCCACTGCTTAACTTAGCCATTTTCAAAAATCCCGTTTTTGCCTTCAGCTTCTTTGCCTACGTTATCCTGCAATTTTGTAATATTGGAATCAACTTTGCGCTACCAAACTACGCGCAAATCGTGGTTGGCGCCGGTTCACTGATTGGGGGCCTGATGCTCCTACCAGGAAGCTTGATTACGGCAATCTGTCAGCCGTGGTTCGGCCACTTGCTAGATGCCCATGGCGCACGGCTACCGATTCTGATGGGAAACGGTCTCTTTGTCTTGGCGGCACTGGGATTTACAGTTTTAGGGCAGCACCTGAGTATCATCGTTATTTTAATGCTGTACATCGTCTTCAGTATCGGTCGTTCGATGGCGTTCAGTAATACGATGACTAACGGACTCAAAGAAGTCACGATGGCCGAGCGCGCGGATGCCAATGCCATTTATAGTACTGGCCAGCAGTTCGCCGGATCCCTCGGTACGACGATTTTGGCGGCACTCATGTCTTCGGTCAAATCGGGACAGTTATCCGCTGCGCGTGAAACGGCGATGGGGAGTCAGCTGGCGTTTGGATTAGTGCTGGTATTAGGCTTGGTCAACTTTGTGCTGTACCGCTTCGTCTTTAAGTATCAAGTGACGGATAAGTAGGGCGGTTGTGAACTGATTTAGGCGGTCTGTCAGGTTGGCCATGGTCAACTGGCTTCGTGGCCGTTAAATATAGCAATGAAAATACGAGTCATCGTTAAAAAGCTGGTATCTTGGGGCCGCTCCCTGGGACACCAGCTTTTTTAGAGGCTTCGTCACGTCCTTTCAGAGATTTGCATAATGAGTTCCTCCAATATTAATAGAATTATGAAAAATCAATTGCGCGTCCAATTAACTTACGACACAAGGGATGCGTGTTTATCATTGAGTGTGTTGAAATTGTCATATTTCGAAATTTGTGGATTCATTAAGATATTTTTCGAAGGAATAGGCTTGCTCATCGTCTCCCAACACATAACAGGCTTCAATCACGCCAACGACTAACTTTTTTCCTGAATCAACATCGCCTGTGTACATCATCAATATTCCTTGTAGGAATTTAAACTTCATGTTACTTAATGATATGCGTTTATTTCGATAGATTTCTGTAGATTGCGCTACGATTTTTTCAGCTTGAACGATATTCTTTTGTTGTAGTGTAATTTCCAAATTATTGCAGATAATGATCATTAATAATTCTTCATATTGAGGCAGGTGCCTGTAAGCAATTGCTTTTTTCATTGCGTTGTCTAGTAGGAGGCTCAAGACTGGAGTGGGAAAACAAAACATAACGTTGTTAAACAGTGTTAGTTCATATATACCCCAATTCTCCACGTTTAGTAAATAAGTTTGGAGTTCGGTAACGGATTCCTTTTTGAATTGCGTGTGTTGTATTTGTGAAATTATTAAATCAATAATAATAACGTTGAAATGATGATAGTTACTATCATCATTACACATTGTCGCTTCTATAGATTGTAACCGTTGAAGTCCATAGACATTATCTTCAAGCATATATTTTTTAATCTTTTCCATGAATTTTAACCCGTTACCGACCTGATAACCGCGTGCAACATAAAAAATTCATCCCAAGAAATATTTAGGGCTTTCAAAACAATCAGAAAATTATTCAAGGAGATGTCAGAGTTACCTCTTTCGACTTTTGATAAGAAGGCAACAGATAATTCTGAACCGGCTACTTGTTTTAGTGTTAATGCTTTTGATTGACGTACTTCTCGTATTACAGAACCCAAATTTTTCATACTGATACCCCCTTTTTTTACAGGTAATTTTATTATATGACATTTTTCTTATTTTTAGCTCATTTTTTTGTTATCTTTTTATCATGCAATTGATTGTTGAAGGCCGAGAGAAGTTGGAAAAATGAAACGACCTAAAGCGATGATTTTTATTAAGACTGCAGAAAAGTGGTGTGAATAATGAATGTAAGAAAGCAAGTATTTCAAATCATGGGAGCAATCTTTTTTGGGAACTTTGGGAGCTCAGTTTTTTCTTTTGCAACGAGCTTATACATCCTGCAGCGGACCGGATCGGCATTAGGAATGGGATTCTCGCTGATTATTAGCCCGATTGTTACTTTATTAATGACACCATATATTGGTTATGTCGTCGATTCGTTTAATCATAAAAAAATTATTGTTTTTTCGCAATTGGGCACAATAGTGGCATTGATTATCTTCGGCTTTCTATTAATCAAATACGCTAAGTATTACTTCGTTGAATTAATTGTCCTGTTAGTCTTTTTGAAGATTGCAGATAGCTTTTTGCAAAACACTTTACAGTCAAGCGTCACACAGTTGGTTCCAAAAGAAAATTTTCAACAATTGAATTCAATGGTGCAATCATCTAATTCTTTAGCAACTGTAGTGAGTCCGTTGGTTGGTGCGGTACTATTTTCAATTATTCCGTTTGGCTATTTTGCTTTTTTTGAAGTTATTTCAGAAATTGTGACGTTGTACTTGATTCTTTTAGTCAAATTTGGGACGCAACAGAGTAGGGGTGTTTCTGGGCATATTGGTGAATCATTCATCAGCGGCTTACAATTCATGAGAAAGAATTCAATGATTCTCGTTGTATCACTGTTTATTGCAGGTCTCAATTTCTTTATGGCAGCGATGAACGTCGGACTGCCTTACTTACAAATTCATGTTTTGAAACTTTCTACACAGCAGTATGGTTTGACGGAATCATCAGTCGCCGTTGGCATGGTTCTTGGTGGGATTATTTTCCAGCTGTTTAAAAGACAGTTTTCAGTGCCAAATGCCTTTTCCTTTATGATTATGTTTGCCGTTATTCTTAGTTCTTTGGGTGTCCCTATCTTTTATAATATCGGATCATCTGCGACAACTATTTTTTATTGTTTTGCAAATCTCGTGCTGGGGTGCCTGGTGATATTTATTAATACACCATTAATTGCCTATTTTCAGACTGAAGTTCCAGCAGACTATCAAGGACGAGTGTTTTCTATTCAAGCCACAATTACCTCACTATTAATTCCAATCGGGATTGTCATTTATGGTGTCCTATTCGATCTTATTTCTGGTACCTGGATTTTCTTGGGGAGTGGAATAACGCTTGCGTTGATTTCGTTAGTAGCGGTTATTCGAATACTAAAAAGTAAAACTGATGAAGATGTCATTGCTAGGTAAAAGGGGATTGATTGTTTTTCATTTGGTGAAGGAAGAGGACCGTGACAGAACTAGTGGCTACATAAACGAATGAGATATGAAATCAAATTCTGATTTCTTATCTCATTTATTTTTGTCTTTTGGGCTTAAAATTGGCCTCAACATGAGGAACCATTGGCAGTTCAGTTCGATGGAATATTGCCGAAACGTATTCAGACCAGACTGGGGCTTCCGGTCAGCGACGCCAAAATGCTAGGTGGAGGATCGCCACTTAACGCCCAGATGCTGATCTCAGTTCTAACCCTGAATCGCGCGTTTTGAGCCAAAAAAATAGAACCCAAGGCTTCTCTACTTGAGTTCTACTTATGAGGAATAATCTCGATTAACATGATCATTTGTTCAGTGTTAATACGATACACCTTCATGCTATTCAATTTTACGCGTGTCCAACTTCTAACGGACTAACCCGTATTTACTGTAACTATCTGCTGTAGTCGATCTAAAGTAAGTTTGTTACTTGATTGCGACTCGATCAACGGGTTTTAACGAAAGTCAAACTCGCGCTTAAAACTTTGGAATGTCTTCGTAACAGACATGCACCTCCGTTTAAGGTTTGTGATACCTGAGTCTACAAATGGAACTGGTAAAGTGGAACTAACAACTGGTCATCGGAGACACCTGTTTCCAACTAAATCTAGTTAAAATCTGATCGTCGATCTAATGCCAATTAATTCTTTAACGGTTATCGTTTATCTAAGGGTCAACGTTCAGCCATCCAACGCAAATCTCACGACACTCGTTAGACCGATAACGCTTGACGACGCTTAAAACGGTTTCGATAACGACCCAAACTGTGATACTAGCTGTCTAGCTTTTACAACGACAGCCAAAACTCTTTTGAGAAGCTTTGCTAATCGAGGCTTAATACCTTTCCTCACTTAGTATACTAACACGAACTGTAAGCGCTTGCAACGAAAACCACCGCCAATTCTAAAATAATTTTTGATGGTCGGATAAACCCAGTAATGGCGCGGCTTTGACGACTATAACAATCGACGATAATTGCCTAATTCAGACGGGTAAATTAGCCAAACGCAAACTTGGTCGTCGGGATAAATAAAGGTGCTTATTTGACGAGGCTAAATCACCCGTAATTTGACGATAGTGGTGGGGCAGAGGGGTGCCTAGCAATCCGCTGAATCAAGAATTCTGTTCCGCTACCGGCTGTTTGGACAACAACTAAAATAACCGCGTTAAATCGCGATTATTCATTGATTCTTAATGGCTGTAAGGTACAATAAAGATGATGATGGAAACGTTTTCTAAGATAATGGATCGACTAGTCACGGATAGGTGATTAGTCGACTGCACGAGCAGACGAAGGGGAGCGAGTAATAATGGCAACAACGTTTAAAGAACGGGCTTTTGACGCGCTAGGACACGTCATTGATCCTGAATTAGGAATTGATTTGGTGAACCTCGGTTTGATTTATGATGCCCAGCTGACGGATGAGGGTGTTGCTGAGATTACCATGACGCTAACGATTGCCGGGTGTCCATTGACGGAGTGGCTGGCCAAGGATATTCATGATGAATTGATCAAGTTACCTGAGGTCAAAAGTATTGAGATCGAAATCGTCTGGGAACCAGCCTGGAATGAAAGCATGATGTCGCGAGCAGCTCGTATGGAGTTAGGAATTCATTCATAAGCCACGGATGCTGAGAAACAATCAGTGGTGATTGCTCATTTTTAAAATACGAAACAATTCAGAATAGGAAACCAAGCCGGGTTGCACGTGCCGAGTCGTCCATCGTTTTCGTCGATGAGGTCCTCACGTGAATGCCCGGCTTTTTCTAAACGGCAATGAATGCTCAACTATTGAGAAACGCACTAAAACGCCCGTGGCCCACAAGTATCCAGATGCTAGGTAAGTTTACTTTGTCCTAGTCAGTGAGGCTGACAACGCATGTTAGACTGGTTTTAGGTGATTTTAACCGGTGGGATAAGTCGTTAGTTGTGGGGAGGTGCTGAATGTGGCAGCGTGTACTAGTGACCACAGCTAGCCTTGATTGCAGGCACCTAGACTCTTTAGATACAGGGAATTCCGACAATGGCACTTGACGAAGCGCTCGATTTCATTGTCGCGAGGCTTATGATCTCGCCATGCGTGCTGAATCATCCAATCCGGGCAGTCCACTACGCAATTCGCCCTGAAGACAACCAAAAACGCCAGCGACAGTGCCGAATCAATCGGCATTGCCACTGGCGTTCTTCGTGGTGTAGAAATGATGGTCTAGAGTTTAGGTAGTGGCATCCAAGTCTTGTACCCATTGTAGTCCGCGGTGTGTAACAGCTTTTCAGCGTTAGCGACCCGGTCTTGAGTAGGTGATTCGATACCTTCTAGCCGGTACTTGATCTTCATTTCGTGATACTTTTTGACTCCCAGTGTGTGGTAAGGGAGGACTTCAACTTTTTGAACGACGTCGTTTGGAATCTTTGCGATATAGTCGCCGAGCTTCTTCAAATCTTCATCGTAATCGGTCCGTTGTGGGACGAGCACGTGGCGAATCCACATATCGTCGTGGTGTTGGGCCATGTACTGGATCATGTCCAGAATGTTCTCGTTACCGTACTGAGTTAATTGCTTGTGTTTGGCAGAATCGATGTGTTTGATGTCGACCAATGAGATGTCAGTGACTTTCATCAAGCGTTCGAACTTGTCAAAGAAAGGTTGTTCTCGGGTGAAAGGCTGTCCAGAAGTGTCCAGACAAGTGCTGATATTCATCGCCTTGGCTTTTTCGAATAAGTCTAAGATGAAGTCGATTTGTACCAGTGATTCACCACCGCTGACCGTGATTCCCCCAGTCTTGCCCCAGAAAGCCCGGTATTTGACCGCGTCTTCCAGAATTTCGTCAGCCGTCATTTGATCGCCGACGTTGAGTTTCCAAGTATCAGGGTTGTGACAGTACTGACACCGCATATGGCACCCTTGTAGGAACGCCACGTAACGGATGCCAGGTCCGTCAACGGAGCCAAATGTTTCGATGGAGTGAACGTAGCCTATCAAAGGCTCCTTTGCCGCCGCTTGCGTTGTTGAAACTTGTTTGTTGTCCATGAGCCTTTCGCCTTCTTAACTATTAAAGATTAAATGTTACATTGATTCGAAGAATGTCCGTGAAATAACGTCATCTTGTTGTTCCTTGGTCAAATCTGCGAAGTAGACACAGTAACCAGAAACCCGAACCGTCAATGTTGGGTATTCTTCTGGGTGCTTCTGAGCATCAATTAAAGTGTCTTTATTGAAGACATTGATGTTCAAATGCATCCCATCGTTCTTCATATAACCGTCTAACATGTTTACTAACGTGTCTTTCCGTGATTCGAGGTCGTGGCCTAACGTGTTAGGGGTAACGCCGAACGTGTTAGAAATCCCGTCAGTTGCGTAACGGTATGGTAATTTGGCCGTTGAGAGGAGTGAAGCTAAAGCACCGCTCTTTTCAGCGCCGTACGCTGGGTTAGCACCTGGTGAGAATGGTTCGCCTTTTTGACGGCCGTTTGGTGTGGTACCCGTGTTCTTACCATAAACAACGTTTGAAGTGATGGTCAAGACAGAAGTTGAAAGTTTGGCCCCACGATAGAGATGATGGGTGTTCATCTTGCTGTATAATTCCTTGACTAACCACTTAGCAATGTCATCTACACGGTCATCATTGTTCCCGTAGCGTGGGTAATCGTTGTCGGCCTTGAAGTCAACGGCAATGCCACGTTCGTCACGGATAACCTTAACATGACCATACTTGATTGCTGAGATGGAGTCAGCGGCATGTGATAAACCAGAAATCCCAGTAGCGAAGGTCCGATCAAGGTCGGTGTTCTTCAATGCTAATTCTGCGGCTTCATAGTAATACTTGTCATGCATGTAGTGAATAGCGTTCAGTGAGTTAACGTAGGTGTCAGCTAACCAGTCCATTTGCTTGTCGAACTTCTTCATGAATTCATCGTAGTCGATGTATTCTGAGGAGATTGGTTCGTAAGCAGGCCCAACTTGGTCGCCAGCAATTTCGTCACGGCCACCATTGATGGCGTAGAGGATTGCTTTGGCTAAGTTAGCCCGAGCACCGAAGTACTGAATCCCATCAGCAATTGGTTGTGCAGAAACACAGCAAGCAATGCCGTAGTAGTCGGTACCCCATTGTACCCGCATTAAGTCATCGTTTTCGTATTGAATGGTTGAACTGTCGATAGATACTTCAGTAGCGTAACGTTTGAAGTCTTCAGGTAACCGTTCTGACCAGAGAATGGTGATGTTTGGTTCTGGGGCAGCACCCATGTTGTCCAAAGTCTTTAAGATCCGGAAAGCGGTCTTAGTAACGTGGTGTTGACCATCGAGACCTAACCCACACATTGATAAGGTTGCCCAGATTGGGTCACCAGAGAAGAGTGAGTTGTAATCTTCGGTACGAATGAACCGAACTAACCGTAATTTCATGACAAATTGGTCGATGATTTCTTGGGCATGGCTTTCGTCAATGACACCATTTTCAAGGTCACGTTGGATGTAGATATCCATCGTCGTATCGATCCGACCAACGGACATTGCGGCACCGTTTTGGGTCTTGATTGCGGCTAAGTAAGCGAAGTACATCCATTGTACGGCTTCTTGAGCAGTGGTGGCAGGTTTGCTGATGTCGTAGCCGTAGCTAGCAGCCATCTTCTTCATGTCATCGAGTGCCCGATATTGGTCTTGAACTTCTTCACGGAGGCGGATAACGTCATCAGTTAATTCACCGTCGCCGATGTGAGCAAAGTCATTGGCCTTGTCTTCCATCAAACGGTCGATCCCATAGACAGCAACCCGTGGTAAGTCAGGAATGATCCGGCCACGTGCATATGCATCTGGTAAACCAGTGATAATCTTGTAGTGACGTGCTTTCCGCATGTCAGGAGTGTAAACATCGAAGACCCCTTGGTTATGTGTCTTACGATATTCATTGAAGATCTTGTCGTTTTCCTTGTCAGGCGTGTAACCGTATGCTTTCAAAGCATCGTCAGCCATCCGAATACCACCAAATGGCATGAAGGCCCGCTTCAAAGGCTTGTCGGTTTGGAGACCAACAATCTTTTCGAGATCTTTCTGAATATAACCAGGGCCGTGTGACGTGATCGTTGAAACTACTTTAGTATCAGCGTCAAGAACACCACCAGCTGCCCGTTCTTCTTTCTTTAATGCCAAAACTTTGTCATTCAAAGTCTTAGTAGCGGCAGTTGGGCCGGCTAGGAAGCTTTCGTCACCATTGTATTGGGTGAAGTTATTTTGAATAAAATCACGAATGTTGATTTCTTCCTGCCAGTGGCCGCCTTTGAAACCTTTCCAAGCTGCTGGCTTTGTTGTCTTTTCTGATGTAATCATTTTCTCGCCTCCATAATTTGAATCCAATCAAATGATTGATAAAATTCTATATTTGAATCATAACATTTTTTGGCGAATTTGTAACCGCTTTCAGGTGATTTATTTCACTTTTCGGTCATTTTTTTGTAACACGTTGGTTTTGATCCAGGTGAAAGTGCTGATATAACAGCGTTTTGTAAGAATTGTGCACAAAGGTAATTCACTTAATTATATTTAAATTTTTTGGAATATCCGCCTGTATTTTGATATAGAAGTGGAATATTGTCCATTATGTAACAAGCCTTTAACTAGTTAGTTAATAAAAAGTGAGATGGCATGCTGTATGTAAACAAAGCGTTTGCCGTTGATTTTATGGGGAAGTCCGTTATCATAAAGGAGACAAACAAAATGAATCAACGTGCGTGAAGAAAGGTGGGCGTAATGCGGATGCTCAAAAAAATCGAAGAATATATCGACAAGTGTATTGAAGCGGGCGATATCTATGGTGCTTCATTTAGCCTGATCACTCCTCAAGGAATCAATCAGTACTATCACGGCACTCAAGGCCAAGATGAGTTTGCGATTGGCTTGGACCCGGCGATGATTTACGATCTCGCGTCGGTGACTAAGGTCGTGGGAACGACGACGCGGATTTTTCAACTGTTGTCAGACCATACGATTCATCTGACGGATTCGGTTGCCCGGTTCCTCCCAGGGTTCACTCACCCAGAGATTACGATTCAAAACCTGTTGCTTCATAATAGTGGCTTGCCGGCTGACATTGACCACCTCGACAAGATGCAACGTGAAGATCTCATTAAGGCGGTCTATGATGCGCCACTGAATGCCACTCCCGGAACGACTTACGTTTATTCAGACTTAGGATTCATTTTACTAGGCTGGATCATTCGGGCGGTCGATGGCTCATTGGCACGTAGTATTCAAGACCACGTGTTGTATCCACTGGCAATGACCAACACTGGTTATAATTTGAATCGGCCTAAGGTGCGGTTCGTCCCAACTGAGTTCGATTCACTACGGGGACAGATTCAGGGACAGGTGCACGATTACAAAGCCTTCTTACTCAATGGTGAAAGCGGCCATGCCGGACTATTCTCGACGTTAACGGACTTATCGGTCTTCGTTGAAATGATGCTGAATTTCGGTGAGTATCAAGGCAAACGGGTACTGGATGAAAATGTCTTTGACTGGTTAGGCGAATATGATGAACATGGTCGGACACTCGGTTGGGAACGGCATAACGGTCAGCATCAATATTTCCATACTGGTTTTACCGGACCAGCGATTGCATTTGATCTAGACCGGCAAGTTGGCCTGGTCGTCTTGACGAATCGCGTTTACCCAACAAGCGATAACCAAGTGTGGAACCAAGATCGGCAACACGTCTTCGATTTGTTCTTCGAAGCTGACTAGGGAACTAAGCGTATTGCCTATGACAGTGATAAACGGTAGGGACTATTTAGTGTAACGATATTAATAACTGAGTCTAAAAAGCCGGCGCAAGAATTTTTTTCTTGCGCCGGCTTTTTAGACTGCTCATGTGATGCTTGCACGTTAATGAGTTGAATCCGTGTCACGAACGAGGTCGGATGATTAGGCCTCATATTTTGTCTGATGAATCGTTGCTTCTATATATACGTCATTTATAGGTCATCTTTGTAACCATTGAAGTCCAGGTAGCCGCTTGGCGATTTTATAACCAATCGCACCAATGATGAAACCGACCCAGTTGGTGATGAGGTCGTCAATGTCGACCCACCGATCAATATTGACGAGCCAGTCGAGAACGAACTGTCCGAGTTCCAGCGTTAATCCGGTCAAAAAGCCGAGCCAGATAAATCGACGCCAAGGCAAGTCCATAAAGTTCCAAGCGATTAGGCCACCCAACGGCACCGTGAGTAACACGTTGAGCCAAAACTCGATACTGAGTTGTTGAAATGGAATTATATTCAACTTGACCGGTCCCCATTGAATATAATGGAGAACTAGCTGTGTTCCAAAGTTGTAACTAGTGGGCGTATAGCAGAAAGCGGTCAGTACCCAGAGAAAACCGATTAAACTGAGTTGTTTAACGCGTTGTAAGTTAGAGCCTGCGGATTTAGCGCAGGCATATAGTAGTACAATGAATAGCAATGAGATGATGATGAAAGGTATCCAAGCTAGCATATTATCCTCGCTCCTTTTGATAGTTATAGTATAGATAAAAACGGTTGGTTTGACTACGACTTACGCGGACTTACAAAAAAATCAGAAAAAGTGTTGACACTTTTAGTTCCAGTTGGTATATTAGTAAACGTTGCTGCTACGGCAGGCGCTAGTCACCACCAAATAATTATTGAAATTAGTTGTTGACAACTTCTTCGGCAATTGGTAAGATAGTTTCTGTTGTCGCAACGGCAACCACGACAAATTAATCAAGTTGCTTCTTAAAAAAAGTTGTTGACAAGATATTGGTTAAGATGTTATGATAATTAAGTTGTGTTAAGCGATTAACACACGA
>NZ_JAGYGS010000139.1:0-1173 GCF_018991185.1 Lactiplantibacillus sp. 7.2.4 | reverse complement strand
GGCATAGCCATATTTCATCTTTTTATCTCCTTACTTATGTCATTAAGTAATGACACGGTTCTAAACCTTTAATTATACAGCATCAAAAAAGAGGCCACAACTGTTAAGTTGTGACCTGACTTGTTCTATCTAAACACTTTACTCATTATATATTCAAGACGTCCAAAAAATTGCATCTAATATATCTAAGCCCTTTAACGGGGAGACACTTTGATACTTGCAGCGCTCGATTAATTACTTGGGTATACAAAATAATTATTGTCACGAGCCAAAAATAATCTTAATGTTTAAATTTGCTTCAATTCAATAAAAGACCGGCCTGCTCAAGCCCAAGGGTTTTAACAGACCGATCTTTATTTACATTAAGGCATCTTTACTTAATTTGAAAAACTTTTAATTTATCTTAGCCAGTTGTTGTGACAAAGTTTCCACTTGTTTAGTCAATTTATTCAGATTGTAACTTTGGTTGGAATCTTTTAGGTTTGCTTGCACTTGCCGAACGCTTTTTTGGACAGTTTCTTGGCCATTAATAGTCAAAGTCAGCCGCACAATTCGTCGATCAGTTTGATTTACTTGTGATTGAATTAAATCATCTTGAATCAGTCGCCAGGTATTCCTGGAAATTAGTGTGCGCGTAACCATGAACGCATCAGCTAATTCACTAGCAGTAGCCTGTCCGTGTTGTTCAAGATAGACTAATATTTCCCACTCACGCATTGAGAACCCAGTTGTGGCCATCCCTTGCACTAACATCTGGTATGCCTGTTTCTGAATAGCTTGCAGGGTTGCTAAGCTCTCAAACTGGTTCTTAATTTGCTGCTGATTTAGCATATAATATCATCCTATTCTTTGCGCTGCCGCTTAGTCATTCCGAAGAGTCCTAACAAACTACTCATGGCTAATAGTAATAAACCACTCAGTGTCATGTGTCGTTGATCAGTTTCATCAGTTTGAGGCAACCGTTGATCCACAAAATTAGTAGCCGCTGCTTGACCAGCCTGAACCGGCTTAGCAGGTGTCGTTGATTGGCTTGGGTTAATCGGCTTTATTGGCGTCGTTGGTTGACTTGGGTTAACTGGTTTTGTTGGAGCATCCTTGGTATAAACTACTGTAAAGTCAAGATCACTGGAGTCACCACTCACAGTTTGTGACCCAATTTCAGCCTGGTCTGGT
>NZ_JAGYGS010000138.1:0-1178 GCF_018991185.1 Lactiplantibacillus sp. 7.2.4 | reverse complement strand
CCCGAATTGTCAAATCAAGTGCAACATACCTGACCTATCCTTAAACATTGGCCTAGTTAATCAAAGTCTGGCAAGATATCCATCGCTGACTTATAACCTAGGAGCTTACGTGGTCGTTGGTTGAGTGCATCTTGGATAGCTTGGATTAACGAGAGTGTTAGGGATTTCATTGACTTGCCCTTAGGGATGAACTCCCTGATCAACTGGTTTTGATTCTCATTAGTCCCTCGTTCCCAAGGTGAATATGGGTGTGCGAAATAGACCGTTGTCCCTTGTACCTTGGACAAGTCGGCGAACTCAGAACCGTTGTCGAACGTTAGCGTTTTAAAGTGCTCTGGACCGTAATCATCAATCGCGTCTTGAACCGCTTGGCGACAAGTGTCGGCGTGATAATTCGCAATCTTGAGGATGATTTCATAACGGCTAACACGCTCCGTCAAAGTCAACAGGGCTGGTTCACTGGCAACCCGTTTACCCTTGACCAGGTCACCTTCCCAGTGACCGATTTCAGTCCGGTCATTAGCGGCAGCTGGACGGTCTTCAATGGATTTACCTAGGGCCCGTTTATTCTTACGTTGATGAGTTTTGTGACCTGATCTCACATGGCGGCGAAGCTTCATCGGCAGGTCGCTATTCGTCACATCTAGTAGCCCGGCATCGATGTAGCGATAGACAGTCGGCGTTGACGGGCAAGGACGATCTGGCCAAGCCATTTTGTACTTATGAACGCAGGTGTCGACGCTCTGTTCCCGAGGCTTTTTATGGAGCTCGCTGGTTAAGTAATCGAAGAACTTGGGCGCCTTATCTGTCCAGCTAACCGCATGACAAGCGGCACGGCGGTCGCCGTGAAGTATTTGGGCCGTCTCGGCGTAGTAAACGTGGTAAGGCTTGTGATTAGCGCCAATTTGACGGGTGGCGCCACGATTGAGTTCACGCGTGATAGTACTCCGGTCGCGATGAAGCTTTTTGGCAATCTGACTAGCGGGCCAATTTTCATTGTGAAGGGCCATAATTTCGCCTCGTTCGCATGGTTGGAGTTGTTGGTAAGTTCTAGACGTGGTATTCTGGTTTTGGGTCATGAAGACATTCCTTTCTTAGTTCGTGGTTGATTTAAGAATAGGTCTTCATGGCCTTTTGGTCTAGTTTTTTATATGTTGCACTTCAATTTTAAATCCGGC
>NZ_JAGYGS010000137.1:0-1233 GCF_018991185.1 Lactiplantibacillus sp. 7.2.4 | reverse complement strand
ATGCAACCTAAGGAATCGTTAATTCGGTTCCTTTTTTTGTGTCTCGAAGTACCGGTCAAAGATAAAACGAAAATTTGCCTTAAAGACTGTCGAACGTTACAATGGGGTGTAAAATTTGAAATTGCACGGTCGTCTTCTGCGTGTGTTCAAGTTGAGACTTCATAAAGATTCTATCAACTGCACTTAATGAAGCGCCAAAATATAACACTTTCACCGCTGAAACAGCTATCCGTTAAAGGAGATGCCAGATTAATGGATGCACATAAAATAGATTTGAAAAAACTAAATAAGGACAAGCAGAAAGCATTCGATATTTTTGGGAAATATGGTAGTTTTGCCACGTTGTATCGGGAAGGGACGGAAGCAGACATTCATTTTGTTGATAACTATATCTCGCTGGCAGCAGTCTATGAACAAAGAAAGCTAGTTGGGTTAGAATGACCTAGTGTTATGTGCATACAACTGTTGAGCAGATTCTGAATTGATGACTGATTTAGAGCGAGTGTCTGCAGTAACTGCTAGTAAGGTGGTTTAATGCGACCTTAAACGGCGATTGTCGATGCACTAATCATGAGTAAAGTGTTTGATAGGCGGTTTGAGTACCGGTTGCTGTGAAGCAGTTAGTAATCATTTAGGACCGTACGTCTTTTAACTGACTCGTCATGACTGCGACAACTATTGTTATGGCGTTACTGGAAAATATTAAAGTATCGCTCGTTGACTGATGAAAATAAACATCGTCTACGAATAGTTTGGCGTACGTATCTGGTTAGATCAATTGCTGACACAGAACTAAGGTCATTTAATTTGGACGGTAACTGTCGCAACCATGTAAAAATCTTGTAAATTCGGGAGCAATAATTGTTATTCTTCCAATTACATGCTATGTTATTAGCATATTTTACGAAGTGGAGTGATAGTTATGGCTCAGATTACTGTGGGGGATCGGGTTAAGTGCCAGAAAAACGGCAATACCGATTATGATTTTTATGCTAAAGTTGAAAAGATTTATGAGAACTCCGCCTTTGTCACCATTACACATTACGATGTCCGTGATGATATCAACGTCTCGGAATTACAATATCGTGCGGTGATTGCGCTTAAGAAAATGAAGATTGCGAAACCAACTGCAGGGGAAGCTAAGGAATTACAAGCTGTTAGCCCTGCGATGTTGGCTGAATAAAAGAGATGATTAATGGAACCTTGTCCAGATAATGGACAGGGTTTTTATTT
>NZ_JAGYGS010000136.1:0-1250 GCF_018991185.1 Lactiplantibacillus sp. 7.2.4 | reverse complement strand
ATTTCTGATCAGAGCCTTTAGTCTATTACATGCATCGGCGGAAAAGTACAAATTAATGCTCGTGGGTAGTGGACCACTCGAAGATGATCTGAGGACACTTGTAAGTCAACTGAATATTGAAAGGTCAGTTATTTTTGTTGGTGCAAAGCAAGATGTAACTGCGTTTTATTCAGCATTTGACTTGTTCTGGTTACCTTCCTTGTATGAGGGATTGCCCACGGTTGGATTGGAAGCGCAGGCTAACGGTCTTTCAATCATTGCAAGTGATCGTATTTCACCTGAGCTAGCCATTGAAAATGTTATTTTTTCTCCAATTAGGCATAAAAGCGATTTACAAAAATGGTGTCATATCACTCTGGAGCGAGATTGGCCTCGCTCTACAGATGTCATGCGGACGATTGAACATAGTCGGTATAATTATCAACATGTCTTAGATCAATGGAAAAGCCTATATGATATGAAGTAAGATCCTTATTCAGCGCTAGGAGTAGAGTAGATGTTATTGTATACGTCATTAATTTTGGTTCCAATAATTTTAACACCAGTAGAGCTTTTATCAAAGAAACTATATACTTTTCTAAGTTTGTTTCTGATTTGGATTGTGATCGCGTTTCGTGCATTAACTGTTGGAAGCGATACGTTGACTTATGCACAATTATACGGTCAACTGGCAGCTCAAAATTTATCTGGTAGTTCTTTACTGGAGTTAGTTAACGGCCGTTTTGAGTTAGGGTATGTATTACTAAACAAATTTTTGTACGTAATAACACCAAACCCGAGAATACTTCTTATTTTCGTAGCAACGATAGAAATGATTGCTATTGGTTACTTTATAAACAAGTTTTCAACAAGTCAGTCACTTTCAATCATATTGTTTATCACGATGAATTTCCTTGCATTTTCAATGAATGCATTAAGGCAATGTCTTGCTTTGACACTTGTTGTCCTTGCAGTTGCCTTTTTAATAGAAAACAATGATTGGATGTATTTGGTAATGGTTATTGGGGCAAGCTTTTTTCATAAGACTGCATTAATAATGTTGATACTTTATCCAATTTGGAAGATGAAACTAACTAAGAAAATTGTAATTGCGATTTTCTTAGTAACAATAGTTGTCATATTTTCGTTTGAAAAATGGTTTGGTTTCTTGACTACTAGTATTGATTCGTACAATGGCTATCAGGTCTCAGCAATCGGTGATGGTGGAGGAAGTACAGCATTATACGTAAAAATTTGTATTTTAATTGTTA
>NZ_JAGYGS010000135.1:0-1269 GCF_018991185.1 Lactiplantibacillus sp. 7.2.4 | reverse complement strand
GGGGGGGATGCACTTGTAATCAAAATGTAAAATTAAATGGTATCAATGCACCTATTTATGTGCTAAACTAAAAATAAAATAAAGAAAGGAGAATCCGCATGTGGCAAACAAACAAAAATGGCATAGTCTAGCACAAGCAAGTCGTGAATTAGGACATGGGCGCAACTATGTTAGTGCTTGGTTGAGCAGACATAGAGAAGAATTCCCAGAAGAATTAATGATTGGTTCTGGGAAAAGCAAGTTAATATCTGATGAAGGCATAGAGTGGATTAAGAAGCACATAAAAAAAGAGGGCGTCCTCGTCAGCAGTAGAGTTGCTAACGGGGATCAGCACCTAGAACCGCAACTTCTAGGTGTCACCCTCCTAACAATCCATTTTACCGGGCGGGCTGGGGGAAAGCTAGTTGCTTAATATTTCTAGCCCAGCAAACCACATAAGGAGGTGACTCAATGAAAGTAGAAAGCTGGCAAGGCATTAATGGCAAGCTAGTTCATGATGATCAAAAGGCGATTGTGGTTGATAATGACCAAGCATTAACCGATCAAAAACAGCTACAAGCAATTTTAGATCAAGACGGCCAGCCAATCGACGAAGTTCGCCGAGCCATGATTAAGAAGACGGTTAAACATCAGCTAAAAACGCCGCCATTAAAACTTAGGGGCTGGTTTAATCGCCATCAAGACAGTCAAAATGCTAAAAAGGCCGAAAAATTGGTGAGTGACAAACCGACCCATCAATATAAGCAGATCAGAAATGAAATGACCTTTTTTGGTGAGAGTTTCCTGGAAGGTTTCTTAGGCTTCTATGGCTTAGAAGTTGATAACGCCTTAGGCCGTTATGAACATAACTTGCATGTCCTAGAGACCCAAGAGTTAGGCCAGCCAGAAAAAGAGTATTACTTAGCCACGAGTGAAAATGGCCACGTCAGATTAGCCACCGATCCATTACCAAGCCAGCAAATTGCCGAGGAACAATTGAACAAGTTCTATCAGCGTGAGCCAGAAGAAACGCAGGCAGAACAAATTCAATTACGAACATCAGAAGACGATAGGAAGGAGGAATAACATGTCAAAATACAGAAAAATGAAAGCGCTATCAGCTACTGGAGCTACTGCGATTTATTTGGGCTTGATGAACGCCCAGGTTGTTTTGGCGGCGGACGGTGGCGAAGTTAAAAGCAAGCTAACCAGCGCTGGTAAGACGATTCAAGGTATTTTAACTGGGTTGGTCGTTTTAGTCGGGATTTGTGTCGCGCTATTTATTATTAT
>NZ_JAGYGS010000134.1:0-1304 GCF_018991185.1 Lactiplantibacillus sp. 7.2.4 | reverse complement strand
CATCGCCTTTAAAAAATCGTTTACAATAAGGTTAACGTTATTTTTGTAAACGGGGAGGGCGCGCCATGTCAGAACGTTATTTATCAGCAATTGAACACGGGTTAACGTCCAAAGAGGTTGACCAGCGCCTGACAGCGGGCCTAAAAAATGAGCCGTTACCGCCTTTGACGCGGTCGGTCAAACAGATTTTTCGTGACAATTTACTGACACTTTTTAATTGTATCAATGTTTTGTTAGCCGGATTAGTCCTGTTGACGGGTAGCTATAAGAACATGCTGTTTCTATTCGTCGTCATCGTCAATACGGCAATCGGGATATTCCAAGAGATTCGGGCTAAACGGCAGGTGGACAAGTTGTCGCTGTTGTCAGCTACGAAGGTAAAAGTCCGGCGCGATGGCCAAACGTTGGCAATTGCACAGGATGAAATCGTCCAGGATGATTTATTACTGGTCACACGTGGTGAGCAACTTCCAGTCGACGGCTTGGTACGTGAAACGAGTGGCCTCGAAGTCGATGGGTCGCAAATTACCGGTGAAGCTGACCCCGTCATTAAGGGCGCCGGTGACGAATTGGTCTCCGGCAGTGTCATCCTTGGTGGCCACGGGGTCGTACAGGCGACGCAGGTCGGACACGGTAGTTTTATCAAACAGATGGCGCGGGCGGCTAAACAGAAGCGGCGGACACCGAGTCAATTATTGACGATTATCAATCGAATTATCAAAATATTGACGTTCACGATTATTCCACTAGGTGCCGGACTCTTTATTTCGACAATGATGCGTGGTGAAAGCCAGAATCGCGCGATTTTAGGAACCGTGGCGGCGATGGTCGGTATGATTCCAGAAGGACTGGTGTTACTGACCTCAGTGGCTTTAGCTGCCGGGGCGTTTACCCTTGGTCGTCACCAAGTCCTAGTCCGGGAGTTGCCAGCAATCGAAGCGCTCGCGCGGGTCGATACGCTGTGCCTAGATAAGACCGGGACGATTACGAGTGGCAAGCTCGTCTTTGAACGGGTCGAACCATGGGGCCAGATTGCTCAGAAGGTTGTGGAAGACCGACTGGCCGCATTGGTCACAGCCATTGATGATGATAATGAGACGGCCCAGGCAATCAAAGCAGCGTTAGGCCAACCGGATGTCCAGCCAACTCAGGTCATGCCGTTTTCGTCTAGTCGGAAATGGAGTGGGGCGGCGTTTGCAGATCATGCGGAAGTCATGGGCGCACCGGAATTTATTTTTACAACGGTACCAACTGATCTACAAGCGCGCATTCAGTCATTGGCGCAACAAGGCTACCGGGTCTTA
>NZ_JAGYGS010000133.1:0-1345 GCF_018991185.1 Lactiplantibacillus sp. 7.2.4 | reverse complement strand
GAGAGTATAAAATAGTTTGTGTAAATGAATTAAAATCCTATTGAAAAGGGAACCCCTTCCCCGTATGATTAAATCGTCAAACCAAACCAAAACGGAGGGATTCCCCATGGAACAGTTTACCAAAGATTTAACCAAAACTCTATTATCAAATGGCGATGTTAAAGAACTTTTTCGCCAACAACTTGAAACAGCTATTAATCAAATCCTACAAGCTGAGTTAACTTCGTTACTTGGTTATGATCCTTATGAACGTAATAGCTTTAAGACTAACAATTATCGGAATGGTCAATACTTTCGGTTAATTGATTCCGAATATGGTAAGTTGAAAATTGCTGTACCGCGTGACCGACAAGGCAAATTTCATAATCGTTTACTTCCAGCTTATTCTCGTCGTCAAGATGCTTTAGAAACTACAATTATTCAACTCTACTCTAAAGGTGTTACCACTCGTGAAATCGCTGATTTGATTGAAAAAATGTACGGTTCTTATTATTCGGCTACAACTGTTTCTAACATTACTGCCCAAGTAACTAAGCAGATTGAAGCTTTTCATCAGCAAACCATTAAAGCAAACTATGTTTGCTTATTCTTAGATGCAACTTATTTACCTTTGCGTCGTGACACAGTTCAAAGAGAGGCAGTTTATATTGCCTTAGGAATTACACCCACTGGAATTAAAGAAGTTCTTGATTATCGCATTGCGCCCAGTGAAAATGCTGAAGTCTGGTCGGAAATGGCAGCCGATCTCAAGCAGCGAGGGCTTAAACAGGTTCAATTAATTATTGCGGACGGAATGGTTGGACTTCAACCCGCGCTTTTACACGCTTTTCCTAAAGCAAAATTTCAAAGATGTTTAGTTCATGTTATGCGTAATATTAGTACACATGTCCGTTTAAAAGACCGTGAGGTTATTTTAAATGATTTCAAACAACTTCATTCGGTAACCAATGAAGCTGAAGCTCGTAAAATGCTTGCCGATTTTTATAGTACTTGGGAAAAACAATACACAAATCTAATTAGTCACATTAGGTCAATTGAAAAGGAATTATTAGCTTTTTTGGCTTTTCCAGCTGCAATTCGCCCAACTATTTATTCAACAAATATTATAGAATCGCTAAATAAAAAGATTAAACGCAAGACTAAAGCAAAAGAACAGTTTCCCAATGAAAAATCATTAGACAATTTCATTGGAGTGCAAGTAATTAGTTACAATGAAAAGAACTTTAATCGAATTCATCGTGGATTCGGACAAGTTAAGGATACATTAGAATCACTTTTCGACTGAAAAGATTTAATTTTATGGAGAAAGAGCAATCACTTTTTACACAAACTTCTTGACACTCCC
>NZ_JAGYGS010000132.1:0-1393 GCF_018991185.1 Lactiplantibacillus sp. 7.2.4 | reverse complement strand
GAAGAAAAAAAGCCATTCAGAATCTAGCTTATGATCAAGCAGCCATTGACGGTACGATAAGATCTCTGTTTGAACTGGTACAAGGTATTAGGTTTACCCGTTTTTCGATCGTGAATGAACACGTTTTGGTTAATAGAACCGTCTGGATTAAAAATATCGGTCTGTTTTAACCTCATAACGTCACTCACTCGCAGCAGTGTCGCTTTGCCAACTTGAAAAATCGTATAGTTACGCCGGCCGGCTTTAAAGTTATTGAGTAACGTATCTTGAACCTCTTTAAGTACGTTTGAATCTTTAATGGGTAAGACAACTTGTTACATAAGTCATAATCTCCTTTGACGATATAATAGTTTATAATTGACGTACGTTATCATGTACGCTTATAATATTAGATAAGTTGAGGAGGGAAAACATATGGAAAAAATTATTAACCCAACTACAGCACGAACAAACCTATTTTCACTTATCAAAAACGCTAATCGGGACTCCCAACCTGTTATTATTGCAGGATCTAATGACAGCCGTAGTGCCGTTTTGATTGGAAAAAAAGACTATGATGCATTACAGGAAACCATGAACTTAATGATGAATGGTCAGATTCAAGCCACCTTCAGCCGTAAAGATGATGAATCAGTTGATTTAGACGAAATGATCAAAGAAATTGATCATGAGTAATCGTTGGAAAGTAAAAATAAAATCATCAGCTAAAGGTGATTTAAAAAAAGTTTTAAGAAGCCCATTACGTCAGTCATTTGAAGAAATACAAAATGTATTGGAATCTGATCCATATAAACCAATACAGTCATTTGAAAAATTAACACCACCTGCGGCTGGTTACTATTCTCGAAGGATAAATGGACAGCATCGCGTCGTTTATACCATTGATAAAGTAACTAGAATAGTCGAAATCTATTCATGTTGGGCCCATTATGAAAGTGGTGGTCTTGAAATGAGTGGTAAATCTAATTCCAGAAAAAACTAGCAACTTAACATGCATCATAAATCAAATATTATAATAAATACCCCCCAATATCCACATTATAGATATTGGGGGGTATTTTAGCAGGGCTTTCGAGGGGCGATTTGGAGATTATAGTCCCTAATATAGGGACAAAGCTTATTTGAAAGTTTTTCTCAAACACATCATGTATTTTAGACTGTGCCACTATTATTCTCTGTTATAGGGTTTAATTTAGACAGTTCTAATGAACATATCTAACTTAAATAGATTGTGAGACACGAAATGGCCATCAAGGTATACCCTATTGGTCGCTTTTGATCCATTATCAATGGCTTTTTAAATTAGGGCCTAGTACTTTTGGAATGGAAATACTTTCCAACACCAAAAATTCTAGACCCAAATAATTTTACAATCTACCATGGCTAAAATGTT
>NZ_JAGYGS010000131.1:0-1591 GCF_018991185.1 Lactiplantibacillus sp. 7.2.4 | reverse complement strand
GTCCACCACGTTTCTACGAAAAGTCAAGCACTATCAAGGGTTAAAGCTAAATTAAATTGAGTTATTTATCTGAGATATATGAAGATTATTGCGTCATTGCCTAGTTTATTGAAGCTAATCGAAAATGAGTGTATACTTAAATAGGCCTTGAAGAGTTCAAAAATTTTCAAAGCCTTAAGAAAAAGTCATAATCAAAACTATCTAATGTGATATGGCAATTTCATAATTATATTTTTGATTGTGCAATACTAGGTGATAGATGGTTCGCAACAGACAAGCCATCGCCGCAATATGGATCTTCTTAGTTACTTTCTCAGGTGACTTGGAAGATTCTTTTTTACGTCGCCGATAATAGTCAGCGATATGGCAAGGATGGGTCTTAGTGGCTGCCAAGATGTTATCAATCGTTCGAAAAAGAATCTTACGAGCGTATTGATTGCCATGCTTGGTAATACGTCGATGACCCGTATAGTTTCCTGATTCATAAACGACTAAATCAATACCGATGTACGCATTGATCTTGCTTGGACTGCTAAACCGATGTAAATCACCGAGTTCGGCGGTTAAACAGATGGCAGTTGTTAGGCCAATACCGGGAACACTCTGATAAATCTCTAGTTCAGGTAGCTTAGCTGCCTTGGCTTCTGCGACCATTTGGTTAATTATCTGGTCACGCTCTTGTTCTATTTCTAATAAGCTTTGACAGTAGAACTGCATCTGATGAAGCATACAACTTGAACTATCAACCGCTGGATAGGCAGCCTTAGCCGCATTAATCAATCGTTGCGCATAGTCGCGACAACGCTTCTTACCCAGCCTTTTGGATAACCCTGCCTGTAGCTTATTTGTGAGGCTGTCGAGGCTTTCTTTCAGTACTAAATCCGGATTCGGAAATAGTTGGAGTGTTTCGTACAGATTTTGACCATATTTATCACTATAAATGCGTTGAACACCCAGAAATACGACTTGAATCACCCGCTCCAATTGGTCCTCTTTACGCACATCATCACGCGTTAATTGTTGATAGAAGCGTTCATTATCGCGTAGGTCTAAGTAAACTGGCTTTTCTTGCACAGTTGTTAAACGATTCCTGATGTATTGAGAACAAGCTAAATCACGCGCATCATTACGATCAGTTTTTTTGCGTCTAAAATTCTCAGTCAAGTCTAACTTGGCTTGAAGTGGGTTTAACTCCACAAAATCATAACCTTGATGAATCAAAAAGGTGCGCACACGACGCGAATAAACGCCAGTTGATTCATAAATAATTTGTGGGTGGTTCACACTACGCAAGTCTTTTAAAAGACGACTGAACCCTGCTTTATCGCTGTTTATCTTGTACTCACGCAGTAACGTGTGTTCGTCACTAGCGACCGCAACAGTTACTGAATCACAACTAACATCGATTCCAAATACAAATTGCATATAAATTACCACCTAGCTAAGAAATTACGTTTGTTTTATGAGAAGACTAGTTTTCTAAACCCGGCATCGATTGCCAACAAACTATGAACAGCTTTTCATAAATTATGGGATTTGCCAGTTTCCGGCAGGACATCAAAGTGTCACGTGGTTTATAACGGCATATTAA
>NZ_JAGYGS010000130.1:0-1633 GCF_018991185.1 Lactiplantibacillus sp. 7.2.4 | reverse complement strand
CTCTCAAAACTAAACAAAGTTTCGACGCGTGTGTAGGTTTCCGTAATATTCCTTAGAAAGGAGGTGATCCAGCCGCAGGTTCTCCTACGGCTACCTTGTTACGACTTCACCCTAATCATCTGTCCCACCTTAGGCGGCTGGTTCCTAAAAGGTTACCCCACCGACTTTGGGTGTTACAAACTCTCATGGTGTGACGGGCGGTGTGTACAAGGCCCGGGAACGTATTCACCGCGGCATGCTGATCCGCGATTACTAGCGATTCCGACTTCATGTAGGCGAGTTGCAGCCTACAATCCGAACTGAGAATGGCTTTAAGAGATTAGCTTACTCTCGCGAGTTCGCAACTCGTTGTACCATCCATTGTAGCACGTGTGTAGCCCAGGTCATAAGGGGCATGATGATTTGACGTCATCCCCACCTTCCTCCGGTTTGTCACCGGCAGTCTCACCAGAGTGCCCAACTTAATGCTGGCAACTGATAATAAGGGTTGCGCTCGTTGCGGGACTTAACCCAACATCTCACGACACGAGCTGACGACAACCATGCACCACCTGTATCCATGTCCCCGAAGGGAACGTCTAATCTCTTAGATTTGCATAGTATGTCAAGACCTGGTAAGGTTCTTCGCGTAGCTTCGAATTAAACCACATGCTCCACCGCTTGTGCGGGCCCCCGTCAATTCCTTTGAGTTTCAGCCTTGCGGCCGTACTCCCCAGGCGGAATGCTTAATGCGTTAGCTGCAGCACTGAAGGGCGGAAACCCTCCAACACTTAGCATTCATCGTTTACGGTATGGACTACCAGGGTATCTAATCCTGTTTGCTACCCATACTTTCGAGCCTCAGCGTCAGTTACAGACCAGACAGCCGCCTTCGCCACTGGTGTTCTTCCATATATCTACGCATTTCACCGCTACACATGGAGTTCCACTGTCCTCTTCTGCACTCAAGTTTCCCAGTTTCCGATGCACTTCTTCGGTTGAGCCGAAGGCTTTCACATCAGACTTAAAAAACCGCCTGCGCTCGCTTTACGCCCAATAAATCCGGACAACGCTTGCCACCTACGTATTACCGCGGCTGCTGGCACGTAGTTAGCCGTGGCTTTCTGGTTAAATACCGTCAATACCTGAACAGTTACTCTCAGATATGTTCTTCTTTAACAACAGAGTTTTACGAGCCGAAACCCTTCTTCACTCACGCGGCGTTGCTCCATCAGACTTTCGTCCATTGTGGAAGATTCCCTACTGCTGCCTCCCGTAGGAGTTTGGGCCGTGTCTCAGTCCCAATGTGGCCGATTACCCTCTCAGGTCGGCTACGTATCATTGCCATGGTGAGCCGTTACCCCACCATCTAGCTAATACGCCGCGGGACCATCCAAAAGTGATAGCCAAAGCCATCTTTCAAACTCGGACCATGCGGTCCAAGTTGTTATGCGGTATTAGCATCTGTTTCCAGGTGTTATCCCCCGCTTCTGGGCAGGTTTCCCACGTGTTACTCACCAGTTCGCCACTCACTCAAATGTAAATCATGATGCAAGCACCAATCAATACCAGAGTTCGTTCGACTTGCATGTATTAGGCACGCCGCCAGCGTTCGTCCTGAGCCAGGATCAAACTCTCAAATTAATGATGAGTT